>DALZRX010000367.1:0-4572 GCA_032015805.1 Achromobacter sp. | reverse complement strand
GCACCCGGGCACGCGCCACGCGCCAGTTTCGCAGCCACGCCTGCGGCGGCAGGCCATAGCGCCGGGCGAACTGCTTGACCAGCGTGGTGCGATGCCGGTCCTGCGCTTGCGCCAGCGCTTCCAGGTTGGGCGCGCAGCACGGGTCCGCGGCCATGCGTTCACGCAGCAAGGCGCATACATCCGTCGTGGCAGCCACTTCTTGGCCGACCGGCGCCGCCTTGCCATGGACGGCCAGCAACCTGAACAGTGCCGCGGAGATGCATGCGCTGCGCTGCCCGGGCGCCATCTCGCCAGGCGCCAGCGCGTCCAGCCATTCCTTGCAGCGCGCGGGATCGGTGATGACCGGCCCGGCCAGCCGCGCACCGTGCCCATGCACTGTCCGTTCGTGGTCCTGAAACCAGGCGGGATCGATGTAGGCCATCCGGTAAGCGAGCGGCGCGGTTGCCGTGCCGCCCGTATGCACGTGCCCCGGCGGGATGACCACCAGGTCGCCCTCACTTGCGGCATGGTCGACGCCCTGCACGGTGAAGTCGCAGCAGCCGTGCTCGATGGCGCCGATGGACCACGCGTCATGAAAATGCGGCGCGTAGCGGTAGGCACGCAGGTCCGCGATCAGGAGGTCGCCGGGCAGTCCCGCGCCGCAAAACCAGATGTGTTGAGATACCGCCATGATGCGCCAGCAGGGCGCGCCTACCCGAAGTAACGCCCATCCGATTTCAGCGAACGGGCCAGGAGCCACGCGTTTCGAGGATTCTCTCCCACGCGGCGGATGGCATACGGCCACCAGTCCGCCCCAAACGGGAGATAAACCCTGACGTTATAGCCCAATCCGCGCAGCGCAATCTGCCAGTCGGGGCGCACGCCGTAGAGCATTTCAAACTCGAACTGGTCAGGATCCCAGCCGCGCTCCCGCGCCAGGTCGATGATGGCGCCGGCCAGCCGGTCGTCGTGCGTGCCGAATACTGGATAAAAATCCGATTGCCGCGCCTCGCGCGACAACATGATCGAGGCGGCATCCAGGTAGGCCTGGTCGATTCGGGCGCGCCCCACATGGTCCAGCGCCCGCTCGGGAAACGCGCCCTTCACCAGCCGCAGCGATGTGCGCTGCCGGGTCGCCCAGGCAAGGTCCTCCGGCGTGCGGCGGCGCCGCGCCTGCAGCGTGAGTCCTGCCGGGATGCCCGCTTCCAGCAGCGTGCGGTGCAGTGCACACGTGCGGTCGCGGATGCCGGAGTCTTCCATGTCGAGCACCAGCCAGTCCCGCCCCGCGCCCGAGGCGGCCCGCACCACGCTGCCGATACGGCGCGCGTTCTCTTCGCCCAGGGCGTCGTCCCGCATGTAGCCGATAGCCGTGGGGTCGACGGAGACATGCACGTCGAGGCCGGCGCCGGCCAGCGCCCGGGATGCTTCGATGGCTTGGCCGACGTTGTGGTCGATGGCGGCGCGGTCCGCCACATATTCGCCAAGGTAAAAGAGCGAGGCGCGGATGCCATGCGCCTCGCGCAGCCTCACGGCGGTCCGCACGGCCTCGTCCACCTCGGCGCCGCCAACGAATCGGCGCGCCAGCGATGTCCGGGCGGCCATGGCCCGCATCACCCGGCCGACTGTAGAACTGCGGGCCAGCGCAATTGTGGTTTTCTGGAAAATGCTCATCGCCTCATCGCCTCACCGCCCAAAGCGGCCACTATGCGGCGACGGCGGACGCCTGTCTTGAACGCCCGTGAATGCAGACTAGACCTTGCCTGCCGCGAGCGCGCCACCGGCGCCGAAAAGCGGGCGCTGCACGGTCTGCGCCAGCAACACGCCCGCCAGCGTGACGGCGCCGCCCAGCACGTGATAGCTGTGCAGGTGTTCGCGCAGCATCCCGAAGGCAGCCAGCGCGGTGAAGAGCGGCAAGAGGTTGATGAAGATGCTGCAGCGGTTCGGTCCCAAACGCTGCACGCCCTCGATCCACAGGTACGACAGCAGCACCGACGAGAAAATGCCTGCGTAGAGGATGAGCGGAACCGTGTTGGCATCCAGCGCGGCTTGCGCCGCCGGCACCCGCAAGTACAGGGGGAACATATAGATCAGCGCGAAGATCGACTGCACGAAGGTGGACTGCCAGGCGGGCACGGGCACCTTCCAGTGACGCAGCAGCACGCCGTACAGCGCGTACGACAACGCCGCAAGCAGCATCAGCCCGTCGCCCACGTGAACGCCATGCTGGAACACGCTCAGCATGTCGCCCTGCCCCACCAGGTACAACAGGCCGAGGAACGACAGCGCGCCGCCCGCAGCCATGCCCAGCGTCAATGGGTCCCGCAGAATCACGACGCTCAACAGCATGCTGAGCAACGGAATCAAGGCCGTCAGGATGGCCATGTTGGTGGCGGTGGTGGTCTCGGCCGCCCGGTAGGACAGCGCCTGGAACACCGCCGACGACAGCGCGCCGTACAGCGCCAGTTTGGGCCAGTGACGCAGGATGACCTTGCGGTTGCGCCAGACGGGCCGGGCCGTGAAGAGTCCCATCAGGAACAGCGCCAGCAAAAGGCGGTAGAACGTGATGGCGGTGGGAGAGATGGCGCTGGCGGCCATCTTGGAGACGATGACATTGCCCGCCCAGAACAGGATGGCGAACAACGGGAAGAGATAGGACATGGCGATGGGCTCGAAGGATGGATCGGCTCCTTCGCGCCTGCCTGCATGCGGCAGCGTGCAAAGGATGATCGCCATCCTATTGAGCCCGGGTCGGCCCGTCTGCCGACGAAATGGCATCGGCTATCGCAAAATGGACATCGCCCTTCAGGGTTTGAAGGGCGCGGGGTCCAATGGCAGCTCCATGCCTCCCATCTGCGCGGTGAGCAGCGCGGCGCTGCCGCAGGACAGGGTAAAGCCCAGCGCCCCCTGGCCGACATTCAGCCACAGGTTGTCGGCCGCGGGGCTGCGGCCGATCAGCGGCTTGCCGGTAGGCGTGGCGGGGCGCAGGCCCGCCCAGGGAATGGCCTGCCGCAGGTCGAGCTGCGGGAAGGCTTCGTGGACCTGCCGCTTGAGCAGGCTGATGCGCGCGGGGTCGATATCGGCATTGTTGCTGCCGATGTCCACCATGGCCGCAATCCGCAGCACGCCACCCACTCGCGCGTAGACGATGCGCCGTTCGTAGTCGGTCACGCTGATGCGCGGCGCCACGGTGTCGTCTTGCGCCAGCGGCACGGTCAGGCTGTAGCCTTTCAGCGGATACAGTGGCACGTCATGGCCAAGCGGATTGAGCAAGGCGCGAGTCCCGACGCCCGTGGCCAGCACCACCGCATCGGCGCCGATATCGCCTTCGCGCGTGTTGACCGCAACGATGCGGCGGCCTTCGCGCTGCAGGCCGGAAACCGGGTTGGACATGGCGCACTGGACGTTGCCCATCGTTTGCAGGCGGTCGAACAGCGCTTCCGTGAACTGGCGGCAATCGCCGGCTTCTTCGCTTGGGGTGTAGATGGCGCCTGCCAGGCTTGCCCCCATGCCGGCCAGCGCGGGCTCGCGCGCCACGGTCTGCGCGGCGTCCAGCACCTGCTGGTCCGCGCCGTGCGCGGCCTGGTAGGCCACCAGCGCACGTGCCTTGTCCAGCAGGTCGGCGCTGCGGTACGCAATGAGCTTGCCGTTCTTCAGGTGCCCGAACGGCAGGTCTTCCTGCTGCAGCAGCGAATGCATGACATCGCGGCTGAGATAGGACAGTGTCAGCATCTGGGCCGTTGACGCCTTGGCTACCGATGCGCGGCAGGCCAACGCAAACTGCAGGCACCAGCGCCATTGATGCGGATCCAGCCGGGGCCGGAAGCGCAGCGGCGAATCCTGGCGCAGCAGCCAGCCGGGAACGCTGGGCAGGACGCCCGGCCCGGCCAGTGGCGCCACATAGCTGTAGCTGAGCTGGCCGCCATTGGCATAGCTGGAGACTTCCGCCGGGCGGGGCTGGCTGTCGACCAGCACCACATCATGCCCCTGGCGCGCCAGGAAATAGGCCGATGTCACACCCACGACGCCGGCGCCGATCACGCAAACGCGCATACCGTTATCCAAAAAGACCGCGAATGGGTCCATTCTGTAACGGACGCCCCGGCGCCGGCAAATGCCAAACGCCGCAGGGGCCATAACCAAACATCATGCCCGCGGATCAGGCGACCCAATGCAGCTTGATGATGGCGGCGGCGGTCGGCTCGCGGACCAGGTCGGCCAGGGTGTAGCCGTTGAGCGCGTCATAGAACGCCTGAAGCGTCTGCGCCAGCACCCCGGACAGCCGGCACACGCCATCCAGCGCACACGGCGGTTCGCGGCAATCGATGAGAGGTCCCTGCTGTTCCAGTTCCCGTATCAGGTCGCCGACCCGGTACTCCGTGGCGGGCCGGGCAAGGCTGAGCCCGCCGCCCTTGCCGCGCGTGGTGCTGACCCAGCCGCGCTGCGACATGAAATGCACCACCTTGACCAGATGATTTCGCGACAGGCCAAACCGGTCCGCGATCTCGGGAATCGTGACGGCTGCGGACCGGTCGCGGCATTGCGTCAGGTACATCAGGACGCGCAGGCCGAAGTCGGTGAATCGGGTCAGTTGCA
>DALZRX010000366.1:0-4583 GCA_032015805.1 Achromobacter sp. | reverse complement strand
AGCGCCCTGAAGATCGGCACGCAGCTTCGCGTGCCGGGCACCAACGCACGCGGCTAACACCCGCCATGCACGGCGCGGCACCCCGCCAGGGGGCCGCGCCGGCTTGCCCGCTGGCCCGCCAAATTCCCTAAAATAGGCGGTCTCCAGAAGGGAAAAAATCAAAGGACACATCTATGGGCTTTCTTGCCGGCAAGCGCATCCTGGTCACCGGGGTGCTTTCCAACCGTTCCATCGCCTACGGCATCGCGCGCGCCTGTCACCAGCAAGGCGCCGAATTGGCGTTCACCTACGTGGGGGACCGCTTCAAGGACCGCGTGAGCGAATTTGCCGCCGAATTCGGCAGCAACATCGTGCTGCCGTGCGACGTGGCCGAAGACAGCCAGATCGACGGCGCCTTCGCCGAACTGGGCAAGCATTGGGACGGCCTGGACGGCTTGGTGCATTCCATCGGCTTCGCCCCGCGCGAAGCCATCGCCGGCAATTTCCTGGATGGCCTGTCGCGCGAGGGCTTTCGCATCGCCCACGACATTTCGGCCTACAGCTTCGCCGCCATGGCCAAGGCCGCCCTGCCCTTGATGGAAGGCCGCAACGGCTCCGTGCTGACGCTGACCTACCTGGGCGCCGAGCGCGTGGTGCCCAACTACAACACCATGGGTCTTGCCAAGGCGTCGCTCGAAGCCAGCGTGCGTTATCTGGCCACGGCGCTGGGCCCGCGCGGCATCCGGGCCAATGGCATCTCGGCCGGACCGATCAAGACCCTGGCCGCCAGCGGCATCAAGGACTTCTCGGCCATCCTGAAGTTCGTCGAGAACCAGGCGCCGCTGCGCCGCAATATCACCATCGAAGACGTCGGCAATGTCGCGGCCTTCATGCTGTCGGACCTGGCTGCTGGCGTAACCGGCGAGATCACCCACGTGGACGGCGGTTTCTCCACCATCGTTCCGGGCATGGAAGAGTAAGACTTGCATCGACGGGGCCTGGCGCCCCGTCTTGCCGGAGGCGGCCCTGCCGCCCCCCGCGCGGTTTTCAGTCCGGCCGCACGATCAGCGTGGACACCTGCACGTCCACCGCCGTCATCAGCTTGTGGACCGGGCACTTCTCGGCCACCGCCAGCAGTTCGTCAATCTGGGCATCGGACAACTCGCCGTGCAGCGTCAGCTTGGCGGTCAGGCGGTAGATGCCGCGGCGTTCCTCGCTGGCATCCCGCACCACTTCCACCCCCACCGATTCCAGCGGCACGCCCTTGCGCTGCGCGTAGACCATCAGCGTCATCGCCTTGCAGCCTCCCAGCGCCGTATCGAAATAATCATGCGGATCCGGCCCCTCGCCCTCCGGCTTCGGCATGTCCAGCGGCAGGTCGTGGCCTTCGGCCGTTGCGGTGAATTGCAGGGTCTGGGGCGCATTCTGGCGCACACGGATGCTCATGGATCGGTTCTCCTGTATGGGACGCTGCCGGACGGCCGGCACAAGCACGGTTGTAGCACTTGACGCCGCCGTGCGGGGCCGGACCGTCCGCCTGACGAATAGCTGAACTTCCTGACGCGGCCGCGGTCCCATCTCCCTGACCGTACGTTTTACAGGAGGCCGCATGAGCGCCCGGCAATTACTCGATCAACTGCTGCAGTCCGGACAAGGCCTGCTTTCCGACACCACGAATCGCGTGCAGAACGCCACCGGCGGCAAGGGTTCGTCCCTCTTATCCGGCCTGGGCGGCGGCGCCCTGGGGGCAGGCGCCCTGGGACTGTTGATGGGCAGCAAGAAGGCCCGCAAGATTGGCGGCAAGGTCGCCATGTACGGCGGCATGGCCGCGCTGGGCGCCTTGGCCTATCGCGCCTACGGCGACTGGCAGCGCAAGCAGGCGGGCGCCCCCACTGCCCCGCCCCAGACGCTGGACCGCTTGCCCGCCCCCGAAGCCGAACAGCACAGCAACGCCGTCCTTACCGCCATGATCGGCGCGGCCAAGGCCGACGGCCACATCGGCCCCGAGGAAAAGACCCTGCTGGAAACGGAGCTGGCCAAGCTGTCTTCCGACGCGCAAGACCGCCGCTGGCTTGAAGCCGAACTGTCGCGCCCGCTGGACCCCAGCGTGATTGCGCAGTCCGCCAAGACGCCCGAAATGGCGGCGGAAATGTACCTGGCCAGCCTGCTCGTCGTCGACGAGGAAAGCTACATGGAGCGCGCGTACCTGGACGAACTGGCTCGCCAGCTCAAGCTGGAGCCGGGGCTGAAGGAACAACTGGAGCAGCACGCCAAGGCTGCCGCCTGACAACCGGGCCGTTGCGGCGCCCAAGCGCCGCAACGGCCTTTGTCCGATCAATCGGCCCGCAGCCCGATCGCTTCCGTCAGTGCGGTGTAGCGGTCGATATCCGCGCCGATCATCTGCTGGAACTCGTGCGGCGTGCTGCTGGCGGGCGTAAAGCCCTGCTCGCGCAGCGCAGCCTGCACATCCGGCCGCCGAACGATCTTCGCCACTGCCGCGTTCAACTTGTCGACCACGGCGGGCGGGGTCGCTGCCGGCGTCAGCAGGCCGTGCCACTGATCCAGTGCATAGCCTGACACGCCCTGCTCGGCCACGGTCGGCACGGTCGGCATCAGCGGCGAACGCGCCGGCG
The DNA here is from genome assembly GCA_032015805.1 of Achromobacter sp. Taxonomy (GTDB): domain Bacteria; phylum Pseudomonadota; class Gammaproteobacteria; order Burkholderiales; family Burkholderiaceae_B; genus Achromobacter. The sequence goes on along the minus strand of DALZRX010000366.1, from coordinate 1,971 downwards.
AGGTCACGGCCAGCGCCCGCAGCTTGCCTGCGGCGATGAGGGGCGCCGCGCTGGAAGCCGTCACCACCCCCATGCCCACCTGTCCCGCCATCACATCGGTCAGCGCCGGACCGCAGCCTTTGTAAGGCACGTGCTGCAGCGCCGCGCCGGTCTTGCGGGACAGCATTTCGCCCGCCAGATGCTGCGGCGTGCCGTTGCCGCAGGTCGCGAAGGGCAGCGGCTTGTCCAGACCCGCGACGGCCAGCGCGTCGTCGAGGTTGCGCCAGGTCGAGGCCGCCGGCACGACGAACACCGAGGGCACGAAGGCCACATTGATGACCGCGGCGAAATCCCGCTTCGGTGAAAAACCCAGATTGCGATAGACACCTGGATTGATCGCGAACGAACTGTTCACCATCAATAGGGTGTAGCCGTCCGGCGGGGCTTCGGCCACGATGCGCGCGCCGATGTTGCCGCTGGCGCCGGGCCGGTTCTCCACGACCACGGGTTGTCCCAGCGATTCCTGCAGACTGGCGCCAATGCGGCGCGCCAGAAGGTCGGTCCCACCGCCGGGCGGGAACGTGACCACGATCGTGATGGGATGTGAGGGATACGACGCGTCGGGCGGCGCCTCGCCGGACGGCGGGTTGCCGCAGGCCGTCAGCGACAGCGCAAGCAGCGTAAGAGAGGAGAGCAGCAGGCGTTTCATGATGCGGGCCCGTAAGGATTCAGGCGTCCAGTCCGATATCGAGCACCTTGGCGCTGTGCGTCAGCCAGCCCACGGCGATCTGGTCCACGCCTGTGGCGGCAACGGCCGCCGCGGTGTCAGGCGTGATACGACCCGAGGCTTCCGTGATCGCCCGTCCGCGCGCCATGGCGACGGCGCGACGCAGGTCGTCCAGGGTCATGTTGTCCAGCAACACGACGTCCACGCCCAGGCCCAGCGCCACCTCAAGCTGCTCCAGCGTGTCGACTTCGAGTTCGATCTTGACCATGTGGCCAACGCCAGCGCGCGCCCGCTCGACGGCCGTCGCCACACTGCCGGCCAGCGCGATGTGGTTGTCCTTGATGAGCACCGCGTCGTCCAGGCCGTGGCGGTGATTACTGCCGCCTCCGACGCGCACCGCGTACTTCTGCACCGCGCGCAGGCCCGGCATCGTCTTGCGGGTGCACGTGACCCGCGCGCCGTAACCCGCGATGGCGCGCGCAATGGAGGCCGTTGCGGTGGCCACGCCGCTCAGGTGGCACAGGAAATTGAGCGCAACGCGCTCCGCGCTCAGCATCGCGCGCGCATTGCCACGAATGCGCGCGATCTCCATCCCCGGTTCAAGGTCGCTGCCGTCGCGGCGCGATACCGAGAACTCAAGGCTCGGATCCATCAGGCGAAAGGCCAGGCGGGAAAGATCCAGTCCGGCCAGCACGCCCTCCTGACGCGCCACCAGGCACGTCTCGGCGGTGGCGTCCGCCGGCACGATGGCATCGGTGGTCAGGTCGCCGGCGCGGCCCAGGTCTTCGAGCAGGGCCGCCCGCACGAGCGGTTCCAGCATGACGTCCGGCAGGGGCGGAACGGGCAGACGGTCGGTCGCGATGGGCACTGCGGCTTTAATGCTCATTTTGAGTATTTATCGAGTAAAAAAAGGCGCGCAAGATTTGCGCACCACTTATGCTAAGGACGAGCATAAGCCTTGTCAAGCGTCAAAGGACGCGGGACAACGGGAGCTTGCTGCCGGCGATGGCCCGCTCCAGCAACACATCCCGCCGGAACCGGAACAGCTTGGCGGGACGGCCGGCCGTCCCAGTAGCCATGGCGCCGGTCTCCTCGACAAGGTCCTGCTGCTCGATAAAGCGGCGGAAGTTCTGCTTGTGCAACCCCCGGCCCGCCAGCGCCTCGACTGCCATCTGCAACTGCAGCAGCGTGAACTCATCGGGCATCAGCTCAAACACCACCGGCCGGTACTTGATCTTGGCGCGCAGCCGCGCGATGCCGGTGGC
>DALZRX010000365.1:0-4595 GCA_032015805.1 Achromobacter sp. | reverse complement strand
GCGGCACGCCGCGTATCGCCAACCGCCTGCTGCGCCGCGTGCGGGACTACGCCGAGGTCAAGGCTAGTGGCACCATCGACGCCGACGTGGCGGGCCGCGCGCTCGCCATGCTGGAGGTCGACCCGCAAGGCCTGGACCTGATGGACCGCAAGTTGCTCGAGGCCATCGTTCACAAGTTCGACGGCGGCCCGGTTGGCGTTGACAGCCTGGCCGCGGCCATCGGCGAAGAGCGCGACACGATCGAGGACGTGATCGAGCCCTACCTGATCCAGCACGGCTACTTGCAGCGCACGCCGCGCGGCCGCACCGCCACGCTGACCACCTGGCGCCATCTGGGTCTGGCGCCGCCCGCAGGCACCACTGGGGGCAGCGGCGACCTCTTCGGAAAATAGTCTTCCCCCCGCGCCGTCATGCCTTCGGGCGGCGCGCAAATCGGTGCGGCGGGTTTATGATCCGAGGGTTTCGTTTCCCCTCGCGATCAAAGGACCCATTCCATGCAGCCCGAATTGCCCTCCTACGATGATGTCGCGCGCGCCAGCGAGCGCCTGGCCGGCAACGCACACCGCACGCCCGTCCTGACCTCGACCACCGCAGACGCCATCGCCGGGGCGTCGCTGTTCTTCAAGTGCGAGAACTTCCAGCGCATGGGCGCCTTCAAGTTCCGGGGCGGCTACAACGCGATCGCGCGCCTTACGCCCGAGCAGCGTGCCGCCGGCGTCGTGACGTTTTCGTCGGGCAATCACGCACAGGCCATCGCGCTGGCGTCCAGGCTGCAGGGCGTGCAGGCCACGATCATCATGCCGCTCGACGCGCCCGCCGCCAAACGCGCGGCCACCGAAGGCTACGGCGGCAAGATCGTCACCTATGACCGCTACACCGAAGACCGCGAGGCCATCGCCCGCCGCATCCAGGCCGAAACCGGCGCGACGCTGATCCCGCCGTATGACCACGAGGACGTGATCACGGGGCAGGGCACCGCGGCCAAGGAACTGTTCGAGGAAGTCGGCGAGCTCGATTACCTGTTCGTGTGCCTGGGCGGGGGCGGCCTGCTGTCGGGCTCGGCGCTGTCGGCGTTCGCGCTCAGCCCGCGCTGCCTCGTGTATGGCGTGGAGCCCGAAGCGGGCAACGATGGTCAGCAGTCCTTGCGCAAGGGTGAAATTGTCCGAATCCCCGCGCCCAAGACCCTGGCCGACGGCGCCGCCACCACGCACCTCGGCAATCTCACCTTCCCCCTCATTCAAAAGTACGTTCGCGACATCGTCACGGTGACGGATGAACAGCTCGTCACGACCATGAAGTTCTTCGCCGAGCGCATGAAGATGGTCGTGGAGCCCACGGGCTGCCTGGCCGCGGCCGCCGTCATGCAGAACGTGGTGCCGGTGCGCGGGGCCCGGGTAGGCGTCATCATCAGCGGCGGCAACGTCGACCTTCCGGCCTACGCCAGGCTGCTGGCGGGCTGACGCGCATCAAGCGGCGCGCGCGGCGGACCGCTCGCGCGCGCTTGCGCCTGCCGACCTTGCAGGGCAGAATCGAACCTCGATCCTGACGAACCGGAGGCTACGCCATGCGTATCCTTGTCATTGGCGGCACGGGCTTCATCGGCCGCCACTTGGTAGCACGGCTTTGCGCGGACCCGCATCAGATCGTCGTGCCCACGCGTCTTATTGCACGCGGACGCGACCTGCAATTACTTCCCACCGTCACGCTGCTTCAGGCGGACATCCATGACGATGCCGCGCTGGATGGCCTGGTGCAGGGCTGCGACGCCGTCGTGAACCTGGTCGGCATCCTGCATGGCAATCAGGGCCGGCCATATGGGTCGGATTTTGCGCGCGCGCACGTCCATCTGCCGCAGCGCATCGCGCAGGCCTGTATTCGTCGCGGGGTACGGCGACTGCTGCACGTCAGCGCGCTGGGCGCAGACTCCCATGGCGACAGCATGTACCAGCGCTCCAAGGGCGACGGCGAGGCCGCCATCAAAGAGGCCTACCAGGACCGGCGCGACATCGGCTGGACCATCTTCCGTCCCTCGGTCCTATTCGGACCCGACGACAACTTCACCAACATGTTCGCGTCGCTGGCGCGGTGGCTGCCGGTGCTGCCGCTGGCGGGCGCCAACGCGCGCATGCAGCCGGTCTATGTGGGCGACGTGGTGACGGCCATGGTGTCGGCGCTGGCGGACACGCATGCCTGCGGCAAGACGTACGAACTGGGCGGTCCGCAGGTCTACACGCTGGGCGAGATCGCGCGGCTGTGCGCCGCCTGGAGCGGCCATCCCCGCCCGGTCATCAGCATCCCGATGGGCGTGGGGCGCATGCAGGCCCGGCTGTTCGAATGCATGCCGGGCACGCCCCTGATGTCGCGCGACAACCTGGATTCCCTGCGCCGCGACAACGTCTGCGCCGGCCCGATAGCCCCCGAGCTGCACGTCGTGCCCACGGGCCTGGAGGCCGTCGCGCCGCGCTACCTGCACGGCAAGACGGCCTAGCCCGTTATCGCACCAGCGCTTTCAGCGCCTGTTTGATGCCGTCGGACACGCCCACGCCTTCGGGCAGCGTCTTGAGCGCCGACAGGGATTCCTTCTCGGAGTAGCCCAGCGCCAGCAGCGCATTCAGGATGTCGGACTGGTTGTCGTGCGTGATGTGCGCGGATGCGCCGATGTCAGCGCCCAGCTTGCCGCGCATTTCCAGCAAGAGCCGTTCAGCGGTCTTCTTGCCGATGCCGGGCACGCGGGTCAGGCGGCCCGATTCCTGCAGCGTAATGGCCTGCGCCAGATCGGCGACAGACAATCCGGACAGCACCGACAGCGCCGTGCGCGCGCCGATCCCGCTGACCTTGATGAGTTCGCGGAATGCGCTGCGTTCGCCCGCCGACGCGAAGCCATACAGGATGTGCGCGTCTTCACGCACGGTCAGGTGCGTATAGAGCGTGACGCGCGCGCCGGTTTCGGGCAGCGAATACAGCGTGCTCATGGGCACGTCGATGTCATAACCCAGTCCGCCGACGTCCACGCAGATCGTAGGGGGCAGTTTTTCGATCAGGGTTCCGGTGATTCTTCCGATCATGGTGCAGGCCTGGCAATGGTGAGGCCGCGCAACGCGCGGCGAATGCGGGGATTCTATACGCGCGGACGCGTGAACGGGCCGGGCCGGGCCGCGCAGGTGGGGCCGGGCAGGTGGGGCAGGGGCAGGGGCAGGCCGCGCAGGCGGCGCTGAGCACCTCAGCCGAGCAGGCCGGGCCACGTAGCCCGTTCCGCAAAAACGCGGCAGGAAAGTTCGAAAAGGAAAAGCCCGCTTCAGCCGATCAAGCGGCCGTTGCGGATGCGGGTCTTGCCGCCCATGCGCAGGGCGCTGCCCAGGCGTTCCAGCTTGTCCTGCAGCGGACCCACGTGCGCGTGGCAGATGGCGCAGGCCAGCGCGTCGGCCGAGTCTGGGGCGGGCGTGCCGTCCAGCGCCAGCAGGTGCTGCACCATCATCTGCACCTGCTCCTTCGCGGCGCGCCCGGTGCCGACGACGGCCTTCTTGATCTGCAGCGCGGTGTACTCGTGCACGTCGAGCGAACTATCGGCCAGCGCGCACAGCGCTGCGCCGCGCGCCTGGCCCAGAAGCAGGGTGGACGCGGGATTGGCGTTCAGGAAGACGATTTCCAGCGCGGCGACATCGGGTTGGGTGTCGCGCGCCACCTGGCGCAGATTGTCCAGGATGACTTTCAGCCGTTCGGCCAGTGTCAGCGCCGGCGGGACCACGATGGTCCCGCTGGCGACGTAACGCAGTCGCGAACCGTCGGCATCGATCACACCGAAACCGGTGCGGCGCAAGCCGGGATCGATGCCGAGGACGCGCATCAGTGACGGAAGTGGCGGGTGCCGGTCAGCACCATGGCGATGCCGTGCTCATCGGCCGCGGCGATGACTTCATCGTCGCGCATGCTGCCGCCGGGCTGGATCACGCAGGTCGCGCCAGCCGCCACCACCACGTCCAGGCCGTCGCGGAACGGGAAGAACGCGTCCGACGCCACCGCCGAACCCTTCAGGGTCAGGCCGGCGTTTTCCGCCTTGATGGAGGCGATGCGGGCCGAGTCGATGCGGCTCATCTGGCCGGCGCCCACGCCCAGGGTCATGCCGCCGCCCACGAACACGATGGCGTTGGACTTGACGTACTTGGCGACCTTCCAGGCGAACGACAGGTCGTTCATTTCCTGTTCGGTGGGCTGGCGCTTGGTGACGACCTTCAGGGCGTCGCGCGGCACGTTGTACGCGTCCGGGGTCTGCACCAGCCAGCCGCCGCCGACGCGCTTGATGTCGAAGGCGTTCTGGCCCGTGCCCATCGGCACTTCCAGCACGCGCACGTTCTTCTTGGCGGCCAGGATGGCGAGCGCGGCGCCATCATAGGCGGGCGCCAGCAGCACTTCCAGGAACTGCGCGCTGACGGCCTCGGCCGTGGCGGCGTCCACCGGACGGTTGAACGCGATGATGCCACCGAAGGCCGACGTCGGGTCGGTCTTGAAGGCCTGCTGGTACGCGCCCAGCGTATCGGTGGCAACCGCCACGCCGCAGGGGTTGGCGTGCTTGACGATGACGCAGGCGGGCGCCTCGA
>DALZRX010000364.1:0-4614 GCA_032015805.1 Achromobacter sp. | reverse complement strand
CGCCCGGCGTGGCCGAGATCCGCGGCCGCGGCCTGATGCTGGGCATCGAACTGGCCCGCCCCTGCGGCGCCCTTGCGCCGCGCGCCATGGAAGCGGGCCTGCTCATCAACGTCACGCGCGACCGCGTCATCCGCATGCTGCCGCCGCTGATCCTGACCCGCGAAGAGGCCGACCAGATCGTCGCCATCCTGGTTCCGCTCATCCAACAGTTCCTGGCCGAAAAACCATAATCAACGTCCCTGCCGGGCCACGAGCCCTGCAGGGCCCAATGACCTGCGACTTCAACATGACTCCTCCCACGACTCAAAACGGCCCGCTGCGGCACTTTCTCCAGTTCAAGGACTTCTCGTCCGCCGAGATCGCCTACGTGCTGGACCGCGCGCGCCTGATCAAGGAAAAGTTCAAACGCTACGAGCCCCACATGCCGCTGCACGACCGCACGCTGGCGATGGTGTTCGAAAAGGCCAGCACGCGCACCCGCGTGTCGTTCGAGGCCGGCATGTACCAGATGGGCGGCTCGGTCATCAACCTGACGTCCAACGATTCGCAGCTCGGCCGCTCCGAGCCCATCGAGGACACCGCGCGCGTGATCTCGCGCATGGTCGACATCGTCATGATCCGCACGTTCGAGCAGACCCGCATCACCGACGTCTGGACCAGCATGGGCTACGAGGCCGAGAACGAAGAGCGCCGCGCGGCCTTCGCCGACTGGTGCGTCGACGCGGAAATGATGGCCGCGGCCGACCCGCAGGCCGTCTTCATGCACTGCCTTCCCGCCCACCGCGGCGAGGAAGTCACCGGAGAAGTCATCGACGGGCCGCAAAGCGTGGTCTGGGACGAAGCCGAGAACCGCCTGCACGTGCAAAAGGCGCTGATGGAATTCCTGCTGCTGGGACAGGTCGACTAAGACAGCCCCTAAAGGAAAAAAGGGCCCGGACATCGCACGATGTCCGGGCCCTTCTCGCTTTTCAGTGCCGGGGCGCTACAGGATCTTCTTGAACATCGTGCGCCGCGTGTTGCGAAAGGACGGCCGCACCCGACTGCTCCAGTCCGTCGCACGCACCGCCAGCCACGGCGGACTGCCGAAGGTCTCCTGCGTGTGCAGGTCATAGCAGGCCAGATAACGCGGCGACTCGTCGCGGCATTCCCAGCGTTGCGCGCGCACCGTGCCGGGCACCGACGCCAGGCCCGGAAGGTGCTCCTGGTCGTACCAGGCGTTCAAGTCGGCTTGCGCCTCAGGCAGCACGTCGGTTTCGACGATGTAATGCCACGGCGCGTCCTGTCCCGCCGAGGCGCCGGGCAGGTCGAGCGACAGATGCAACACCCGGGCATGCGCGCCGGGCGTCAGTTCCTCCAGCCGCGCCCGCACCTCAGGCAGCACGTCGGCGCCTCGCACGTACACATACGTTTCTTCCGCTTCCAACGCGGCGAACGCGCTGATCCGCAAGCCTGCCAGCCCATCCGCAAGGCGCCCCGCCAGATCCTTGGCGCGCGCCGCGTCGAAGCGCTCGCCCAGCGACACCAGCAAAATCGTTTCCTGCACTGCCTTCTCCTATCAATGACCGACGCGCAAGGCGACGAGGAACCGCGACACCATGTTGTACGCGCCCACCGTGGCCGCCAGTTCCACGAGCTGCGCATCATCGTAGCGCTCGCGCAGCGGCGCAAACACCGCGTCCGGCACTTCGATGTCGCGCGTCATCGCGTCTGTCAGCGCCAACACCTCGGCCTCGCCCGGCTCCAGGCCTTGCACCTGATCCGGAGCCGGGTTGCCGCGCAGCACGTCGATGACCGGCTGCGGCATCCCGCCCGCCAGCGCGTGCGGCACATGCGCCTCGAATTCATAAGGCGCATTGTTCAATGTCGCCACGCGCAGGATGATCAGCTCACGCAGCCGCGGCGGCAGCGATGTCTTCTGCCGGATCGCGGTCAGCATGGCTTCCCAGCCCTCGACCACGGCCGGACTGTTCAGCAACACCTGGTACAGCGGTGAGATGCGGCCGCGCGCGGCGGCGATGCGCGCCTCCAGCACGGCCAGCTCCGGGCGGGTGCCCGGCACCACGGGTTCGATTCGGCTGGCGCTCATGCTTACTCCGGACGGATGTTCTTGCGCTGGATCAGCGCGGTCCATTTTTCGCGGTCGGCGGCGATCAGCGCGCCCAATTCCTGCGGCGTGCTGGGCGCGGCCTCGGCCCCAAACTTTTCCAGACGCGCGCGGACGGCCTCGGAGGCCAGCGCGGCACGCACGGCCTGATTCAGCTTGTCCACGGTGGCGGCGGGCGTGGCTGCCGGCGCGACCAGACCGTACCAGTTATTGGATTCGACACCGGGGATGCCCTGCTCGGCCAGCGTCTTCACGTCGGGCAGCAGCGGATGGCGTGTCGGCGCGGCCAAGCCCAGGGGCTTGAGCTTGCCGCCCTGGATGTGGCCGATCAGGCCGGGCACATCGCCGAAAAAGCCCGACACCTGGTTGCCCATCACGTCGTTGATGACGGGCGCCGCGCCCTTGTAGGGCACGTGGAGAACCTTGGCCTTGCTGGAATCAGCGAACATTTCCAGCGTCAGGTGCGGAATGCTGCCGATGCCCGACGAACCGATGGCGACCGACTGGGACGCGGCCTGCGACTTCTTCACGAAGTCGGCGGCATCCGTCGCGGGGTTGGACGGGTTCACCACGAACACCGTGGCGTTGTTCACCACGCGCGACACCGGCGCGAAATCGCGGGCGGGGTCGTACGGCAGGTCCTTGTACAGCGCCGGGCTGATCGCCACCGCCCCGACGCTGGTCAGGAACAGCACCGAGCCGTCGGCGGGCGCCTTCGCAACGTAGGCGGCCGCGATATTGCCGTTGGCGCCGGCCTTGTTCTCGACGATGACATTCTGCTTGAGCTCCTTGCCCAACTGCTCGGCCAGGACACGGCCCACCAGATCCACCGGACCGCCCGGCGGAAAGGCAATGATCAGGCGCACGGGGCCGTCTGCGTGGGCCGCGCCCGCGGCGGCCAGACCCAGCACGGCGGCCGAGATGATTTTCTTGAACATGGTGTCTCCTCGTTGATTGCGATGTTCTTGCGGCCAGGGCATCGTGGCCCTGGGTCCGCGGTCGTTGCCTGCTACTGAAATCCGTAAAGCCGCGCCGGGTTGTCCACCAGCACGCGCTGGCGCAGCCCGGCGTCGGGGCACGCCTCGAAGAACGTGTCGACCAACTCGCCGTCGTCCGGCATGTCGCCCGCGACATTCGGGTGCGGCCAGTCCGTGCCCCACAGCGTGCGGTCCGGCATGGCCTCGACCAACGCGCGCACGAACGGAATCCCTTCCGCAAACGGACGCTGGCCGGCGGCGATCCGGTCGATGCCGGATACCTTGACCCACGCGTCCCGCACGTCGGCCAGGCCGAGCAATGCGCGCATCGCCGGCGAATCGAGCCCATCGGCCGCCTTCAACCTGCCCATGTGGTCCACGACGAACGGCACCGGCAGCTTGAGCAGCCGCGGCAGCAATTCCGGCAGCATCGCGCCGTCCACGTGCAGGCACAGGTGCCATCCCAGCGGCGCGATCAGCGCTACCACCTGGTCGAACACGGCCGGATCGGGCGCGCCGCCCAGATGCGGCACGAAGTTGAATCGCGCGGCGCGCACGCCGCCTTCATGCAGCGCCTTGACGCTGGCCGCCGTGGCGTCCGCACCCAGCAGCGCCACGCCCCGATACCGGCCTGCGCTGCGCGCCAGCGCGTCCAGCAAGGCGCTGTGGTCTGACCCGTGGCAATTGGCCTGGACCACGACGGCGCGCTCGATGCCCAGATGGGCATGCAGGGCGGCCATGCTGGCAAAGGGAGCGTCCGGCGGGGTGTAGGACCGCCCTTCCGCATACGGAAACACATCGCCCGGCCCGAAAACGTGGCAATGCGCGTCGCACGCACCCGGCGGCAGCGCATGGCGGGGACGGGAAGGCGAGGCAAGCGGCGGACGGCAATCGGGCACGGGAACTCCCTGCATGGAAAGCGCCATCGTCGCGGAATGCCAGCCGGCGAACAATGCTATACCGTATATTTCTGATATCGAAAATCCTAATATCCGATGGATCTCAAGCAGATCGAGTACTTCGTCCGGGTGGCCGAGCGCCGCAGCTTTTCGCGGGCCGCCGAAATGCTGGACGTCGCGCAGCCCACGCTCAGCCGCCAGGTGCGGCTGCTGGAACTGGAGCTGGGCCAACACCTGCTCTACCGCAATGGACGCGGCGCGGAACCCACGGAAGCGGGACTTCGCTTCCTGGAGCATGCCCGCGCCTTGCTGGCGCTGGCCGAGCGTGCCAAGGAGGACCTGCAGACGCTGCGCGAAACGCCTACCGGCAAGGTCATGATCGGCCTGCCGCCGCGCATCGCCCGCGTGCTGACGCCGCCGCTCGTGCAGGCGTTCCGCCAGAATTTCCCCGACGCCTCGATCGCGGTGGCGGAAGGCCTGAGCGCCCAGGTGCGCGAGTGGCTGCTCGCCGGCCGGGTGGACCTGGCCCTGCTCTACGATCCGGCCCCGTCGCCGCAGCTTGCCTACGAATCCCTGTTCCGCGAAGACCTGGTCCTGGCCGCGGCGGCCGGCCATCAGCCGCCGCTGCCCGAGC
>DALZRX010000363.1:0-4624 GCA_032015805.1 Achromobacter sp. | reverse complement strand
GCAAGACCGAGATCGCGCGCCGCCTGGCCAAGCTGGCCAACGCGCCGTTCATCAAGATCGAAGCGACCAAGTTCACGGAAGTCGGCTACGTTGGCCGCGACGTCGACACCATCATCCGCGATCTCACGGAATACTCCATCAAGCAGACCCGCGAGCTGGAAATGCGCCGCGTGCGCACCCAGGCCGAAGACGCAGCGGAAGACCGGATCCTGGACGCCCTGGTCCCGCCTCCGCGTGGCGCCTCGGGTGAGCCGCAGCGCGGCGAAGACAACAGCGCCCGCCAGACCTTCAGGAAGCGCCTGCGCGAAGGCCTGATCGACGATCTCGAAATCGAAATCGAAGTCGCCCAGGCCGCGCCGCAGATGGACGTCATGACGCCCCCCGGCATGGAAGAAATGGCCGAGCAATTGCGCGGCATGTTCGCCGGCATGGCCCGCGACAAGAAAAAGCCCAAGAAGATGAAGGTGCGCGAAGCCTTCAAGCTCGTCGTCGACGAAGAAGCCGCCAAGCGCGTCAACGAAGAAGACCTGCGCAGTGTCGCCATCACCAACGTCGAGCAGAACGGCATCGTCTTCCTGGACGAAATCGACAAGATCGCTGCCCGCCAGGAATCCGGCGGCGCGGACGTCTCGCGCCAGGGCGTGCAGCGCGACCTGCTGCCGCTCGTCGAAGGCACCACCGTCAATACGCGCTACGGCATGGTCCGCACCGACCACATCCTGTTCATCGCGTCGGGCGCCTTCCATCTGGCGCGCCCGTCCGACCTGATCCCGGAGCTGCAGGGCCGCTTCCCGATCCGCGTCGAACTGGAATCCCTGACCGCCGAAGACTTCGTGCGCATCCTGTCCGACACCGATGCCTCGCTGACCAAGCAGTACACGGCCTTGATGGCCACCGAGGACGTCGCACTCGAGTTCACCGACGAGGGCGTGCGCCGCCTGGCCGAATTGGCGTTCGACGTCAATGAAACCACCGAGAACATCGGTGCCCGCCGCTTGTACACGGTCATGGAGAAGCTGCTGGACGAACTTTCCTTCGACGCCACCTCCAGCCAGGACAAGCATGTGACGATCGATGCCGCCTACGTCAACTCGCAGTTGGCAGAAGCTGCCAGCAGCCAGGACCTGGCGCGCTACGTGCTCTGACACGCCGGGTTCCCGCAACCCGCCGAAGGCGCAAAAAAAGCCCCGCCGCAAGCCATTGCGACGGGGCTTTTTATTGGGAATGCGTCAATTCGAGATTGCCGTCACCACGTACTTGCCATCCTTGCGCGTCGCAGTGAACCGGACCTTGTCACCCGCCTTGATATTGGCCAGCAACGCCGGGTCGGCCTGGTAGACCAGCGACATCGCCGGCAGGTCCAACGCCTTGATGGCATCGTGCTTGATCGTGACCTTGCCCGCGGCGGCATCCACGCGCCTCACCTCGCCCGTGGCGTCGGCCTGCTGCGCGAACGCCAACGGCGCCGCCAGCGACACGACGGCCATCGCGGTGGCGACGGCCAGGGGCGCTGCGTACTTGCGGTTAAAACCCATATGTAACCTCCCTCTGCGGTCCAAGCGGGCAGGAGCGCGAAGCGCCTTTCCGCTTTTTACAGTGCTAGGATACTTCGCGAATGCAACAGTTCCGCGGCCAGTGCGCAACAATCCTGACGGTTGTTTGGCAGAGCGCCCTCCGCGCCGCCCACGCTTACCGTCGGAAGCAAGCCTCTTACTCCACTCACGGAATCAACAGAACATGGCCAACCGCTTATCCGTCATCGCCACGCGCACCGGCGACGATGGCACCACCGGACTGGGGGATGGATCGCGCACCCCCAAGGATGCCCCGCGCATCGCCGCGTTGGGTGATGTTGACGAATTGAACAGCATCATCGGCCTGCTGCTGACCGAAACCCTGCCTGACGACGTGGCGGCGGACCTACTTACCATTCAGCACGACCTGTTCGACATGGGCGCGGAGCTGTGCATCCCGAGCCACGTCGCGGTCAAGGACGAGCAGGTCGCCCATCTGGATGCGCGCCTGGCGCATTACAACGCGGCACTGCCACCCCTGCGGGAGTTCATCCTGCCCGGCGGCTCGCGGCCAGCCGCGGTGGCGCATATGGCCCGCACGGTGGCCCGCCGCGCAGAACGGTCGGTCGTGACGCTGGCGGGGGCGGAAAACGTCAATGCGCCCGTCAGGCAATACTTGAATCGGCTTTCGGATCTGATGTTCGTGCTGGCGCGCTACATCAACCGCCAATTGGGCCGGCAAGACACGTTCTGGGCAGGCGCGCAGGCGCGCCGTTAACCCGGCCGGCGCGTTAGGGAACAAGTCCGACATGCCAAAGCCAAACATCCTGTTGCTGGGCAAGGACGGCCAGGTGGGCCGGGCGCTGCAGGCGGTTCTGCCGGCGTTGGGGGATATCACGGCGCTGGGCCACGACACCCTCGATATGCGCGATCAGGCCGCCCTTGTCGCGGCGCTGGACATCCATCGCCCCGACGTGATCGTCAACGCGGCCGCGTGGACGGCAGTCGACCAGGCCGAACGCGAACCCGAAGCGGCCGCGCAGGTGAACGCCGTGGCGGTCTCGACGCTGGCGCAGCATGCCGCTGCCAGCGGGGCCTTGCTCGTCCACTACTCCACCGATTACGTTTTTGACGGCGCCCTCGCACGTGCCTATACCGAAGCTGACGCGCCCAATCCGATAAACGTCTACGGCGCCACCAAACTCGCCGCAGAGCGTGCCATCTCCGCAAGCGCTTGCGACGCCATCGTGTTGCGCTGCAGTTGGATCTACGCGCTGCACGGGCGCAATTTCTTCCGGACGATCCTGAATCTTGCCCGGACTCGGGAAACGCTCGAGGTCGTGGCGGACCAGCACGGCACGCCGACTCCGGCGGCACTGGTCGCGCAGGCCACGGCGCTGTGCTTGCAGAGGCATCGCGAGCACGCCCTCCCGGAGAGCCTTTATCACGTCGCGGCCGCCGGCTTCACGACCTGGCATGCGTACGCGCAGTACCTCGTTGCCGGCGCCCTGAAGCGAGGTATCCGCCTGAAGCTTCAACCCGAGAGGATTGTGGCCGTGGCGTCGTCCAGCCACGCCGCCACGGCCGCACGGCCCGGCAATTCACGGCTGGATACGACGGCGCTGACGTTGGCGACCGGCTTCGAGCCGGCGGCCTGGACCACGTATGTGGACCAGTGCCTTGACGAGCTCATTGCATCCGGCGCGGACGCCTTTTTTTCGCAGGCTTGACGCCTCGCGTCCGCTTATCCCGATTTCAGGCGGTCAATTCACCCCAGCCGCATGCGCCTGTTCATCCGCATGGTAAGAAGACCGCACCATCGCGCCGACCGCCGCGTGCGAGAAGCCCATCGCATACGCTTCGCGCTCGAACATCGCGAACGTGTCGGGATGCACATAGCGCAGCACCGGCAAGTGGTGTTCCGACGGCTGCAGGTACTGGCCGATCGTGAGCATGTCCACATTGTGCTCGCGCATGTCGCGCATCACCTGCAGGATTTCCTCGTCCGTCTCGCCCAGGCCCAGCATCAGGCCGGACTTGGTGGGCACTTCCGGATGCAGCTTCTTGAACTCGGCCAGCAGCTTGAGCGAGTGCATGTAATCCGACCCCGGGCGCGCCTGCTTGTACAGGCGCGGCACGGTTTCCAGGTTGTGGTTCATGACGTCCGGAGGGCCGGCGTTCAGGATGGTCAGCGCGCGGTCCAGGCGGCCGCGGAAGTCGGGCACCAGCACCTCGATGCGGGTGGTGGGCGACAGCTCGCGAATGTGGGTGATGCAGTCCACGAAGTGGCCGGCGCCGCCGTCGCGCAGGTCGTCGCGGTCGACCGAGGTGATCACCACGTACGACAGCTTCATCGCGGCGATGGTGCGCGCCAGGTTTTCGGGTTCTTTCGTGTCCAGGGGGTCGGGCCGGCCGTGACCCACGTCACAGAACGGGCAACGGCGCGTGCACTTGTCGCCCATGATCATGAAGGTGGCCGTGCCCTTGCCGAAGCATTCGCCGATGTTCGGGCAGGAGGCCTCTTCACAGACCGTGTGCAGATTGTGCTCGCGCAGGATGCGCTTGATGTCGTAGAAGCGCGAACCGGGTGCGGCCGCCTTCACGCGGATCCATTCAGGCTTCTTCAGGCGTTCGGCCGGAATGATCTTGATGGGAATGCGCGCCGTCTTGGCTTGCGATTTCTGCTTTTGCGTCGGATCGTAGACCGCTTCCGCGGGCGCGGCGGCGGATTCGTTCGAGGGCACAGGAGACTCGGCGAGCGTGGACATTGGACACCTTCATGACCGGCGCGCGGTCGGCCGGGTCTGGGAGAAAAAGGGCATTTTACCCTCCGCGGCCCGATCCGCCGCAGGAACGTCCGGCGCCCGCGGGGACCCGCTGCCCTGGGTCATATCAGCGTCCCGGGGACGGCCGGCCCTGGGTTATCGTCTGGCCTGACGTATTTCCAGCCTTTGCCATGCCATCCCTGCCCTCGCCCGCCCCCATCGCCGTCATTGCCGCCCGCCTGGATGCCGGCCCGGCCGCCCGCGCCCTTCAGGCCTGTGGGGAACGCCTCGCCCCCGCGGGCTACTACCTGGCGGCCGCACCCTGGCACGATGCCGGAACGCTGC
>DALZRX010000362.1:1155-4629 GCA_032015805.1 Achromobacter sp. | reverse complement strand
GAATGAGAGTTTCCGAAGCTCTTGATACAGGTTCGATTCCTGTCGGGCGCGCCACCAAATCAAGGACATGCTTTTTTTGGGCCTGTTTTGCGCCCGACCCGCAAAATGAACGCGAGTTCTTTGGGTCTGATTAAAGCTCCCCTCCAGGCAAGACTCCCCTCACGGCAAGGCTCCCCTCCCGGCACAGGTTCGGCATATAGGGCTGCCATCTTCGCCTTTTACCGCCCGTTGAAATTACCGTCGGTCCACGTCGATGAACGCGGAAGAATATCCGCGCTTCTCGTGGCCCGACGTTCGGCCGGCCGCTACGCGGCGACTTTCAGGTGCTCGTACAGGATGACGCTGCCAATGGCGATAAGCGCCATGCCTCCGAGTATTTCGGCCCGCTTGCCGGCCACACTACCCAGGGCGCGGCCGAGCATCACACCAATCGTGACCATCAGCGTGGTGGCCAGGCCAATGGCAACCGCCGCAATCACGATGTTTACATCGACGAAGGCCAGACCCGCTCCGACGGCCATCGCGTCTATGCTGGTGGCAAAGCCCGTCGCGGCGAGCAGCCAGAAAGAGTGTCGTGCTACCGGGCTTGCGTCTTCTTCCTCTTCCTTCATTGCATTGCGGATCATCAGCAAACCCAAAATACAGAGCATGGAAAAGGCGATCCAATGATCCCAGGCTTCAACGTATTTGGCAGCGACGGATCCGATTCCCCAGCCGATCAATGGGGTGAGCGCCTCGATGACGCCAAAGATGACGCCGGTTCGCAAGGCTTCCGAGATTCGAGGTCTGTGTAAGGCGGCGCCTTTGCTGACAGCGGCTGCAAAGGCATCCGTGGACATGGCGAACGCGAGGACAATGATGGAGAGAGCATTCATGAGCGTGGTTTCACTGGGCGAGGACGGCACAGACGGTCCACATCGCCCAGCGTGCTGTGGAAGGTCTGTGGTCTCGCCAAGTTCATCTACCGTTTACGCCATGGCCCATTGCAGGCCAAGAATGTTGACGTAAACCCTTCCGGCGCGAACCGGAAGGAGGCTACTCCCCAAAGAGGTGCAGATTTTACCAGAGCCGGGTAGCGGCGCTGGACGCTGGCGACGTCGGGTTCAATCGTCCAGCGACGGCACGGTGCCGATCTGCATCAGGATGCGCGGCGACTCCATGTCGCCGGTTTCCTTGTCGATCATCACTTCATAGGCGGCCACGCCCGCGAACTTGGAAGCCATGGAGTTGGCGATCCGGATGGCTCCGAATTCGCTGCTGGCCGGACGGATTTCCCCGGGCGCGACGCCGTTGGCGGCCGCGCGGTAGGGAACGACGATGTACTGAACGAGATGAGCAGCTTCTGACACAGGAATTCTCCCCTGGACGACAGTTTTTCGGGCGAGCGAAATGTATCACGTCGCACTGTGTTTTTGTACAGTATTTGTCGTGGCGCGCCAACTAATTTCAATAAGCCATCCGCTTGAGGAAAACCCCTACGCGCTTCGCATTGCCGATAAGCCATCGCATCTCGTAGTATTTTCGAAAATCCTCAGTGTTTTATAAAACCAGGGGCAAGGGATGGAAGCGAACCGCTACGATGCCTACCGCGAGCACACCGCCGGCCGCGCCAATGTGGCCGACTCGCCGGAGCGGGTGGCCTATTACCAGGAACTTGCGCGGCTGGAGACCGGTGCGCTGTGGACGGTGGCGAACAAGATCGAGCCCTGGGCGCCTCGCTCGGCATCCGTGCCGGTGGTCTGGCGCTACAAGGATCTGCGCGCGCATGTGCTGCGGTCCGCCGAACTGGTGTCGCCCGAAGAAGCGGGGCGGCGCGTGATCTACCTGAACAATCCCGGCCGGCGCGACGTGGCCGCCGCGGTGGGCTGGCTGTATTCCGGCCTGCAGGTGATGAAGCCGGGCGAGTTGGCCTCGGCGCACGCACATACCCATTCCGCGCTGCGCTTCATCATGGAAGGTCAGGGCGCCTACACGGTGGTGGACGGCCACAAGATGACGCTTGGCGCGAACGACTTTGTGCTGACGCCGAACGGCACGTGGCACGAGCACGGCGTGGCGGAGGACGGCACGACCTGCATCTGGCAGGACGGCCTGGACATCCCGCTGGTCAACGCGCTGGAAGCGGGCTTTTATGCGGTGCACCCCGACCTGAACCAGACCGTGACGCACCCGGTGGACGACACCAGCGCCGCGTGGGGCGGCGTGGCGCTGCGGCCGCAGGTGTCGGGCTGGACGAAGCCATACTCGCCCCTCTTCAAATTCGAATGGGAACCCACGTACGACGCCCTGCGCCGCTACGCGCGCACCACCGAGGGCAGTCCCTATGACGGCATCCTGCTCGAATACGTCAATCCGGCGACGGGCGGTCCGGTCATGCCCACCATCGGCGCCAGCATGCAGTTGTTGCGCCCCGGCGAACACACCAAGGCGCACCGGCATACCGGCAGCTTCATCTACCAGGTGGCCAAGGGCAGCGGCTTTTCGGTGATCGACGGCAAGCGCTACGACTGGACCGAGCGCGACATCTTCTGCGTGCCGTCCTGGGCCATCCACGAGCACGCAAACCTGTCTTCCAACGACGACGCCTGCCTGTTCTGTTTCAACGACTTGCCCGTCATGCGCTCGCTTGCGCTCTATCGCGAGGAGGCGGTGCAGGACAACGGTGGCCATCAAGTGCTTATCTAGTCTTTCAATGCATGCGCGCCGCCGCACCGGGCGGGCGTTCCACCTCACACTTTGACTATCTGGAGTTCCTGATGCGCCT
The DNA here is from genome assembly GCA_032015805.1 of Achromobacter sp. Lineage (GTDB taxonomy): Bacteria > Pseudomonadota > Gammaproteobacteria > Burkholderiales > Burkholderiaceae_B > Achromobacter. The sequence continues at coordinate 1,865 of DALZRX010000362.1, read as the reverse complement.
GGTGACCTTTCGCGCTCATCCCACCGCCGCCGCCCGCCTGGGCGCACTCGCCGACGGCTATGTGATCGATCTTTTCCTGCTGGGCCAGGAAGGCGGGGTGGACCTGCCCGGCGACATGCTCGAGTTCATCGACCTGGGGCCGGTCGCGGTCACGCAGGCGACGCGTCTGCTCGACACGTTTCGCGGCAACTGGCCGGTGGGCACCGCCGTGCCGCAAGAGAACGTGAAGCTGCTTGCCCCGATTCCCCGCCCGCGCAAGAACATCTTCGGCATCGGCCTGAACTATGTCGAGCACGTGGCTGAATCCAGCCGCACGCTGGATACCTCGGCCGATCTGCCCAAGCAACCCGTCATCTTCTCCAAGCCCCCCACGACGGTGATCGGACCGGGCGATGCCATCGAGCACAACGCCAGGATCACGCAGCAACTGGACTGGGAAGTGGAGCTGGCGGTGATCATGGGGCGGCGCGCCTCGCGCGTGGCCGAGGCCGATGCGCTGTCCTATGTGTTCGGCTACAGCGTGATGCTGGACATGAGCGCGCGCGACTGCCGGCGCGCCGGCCAGTGGATCTATTCCAAGGGCCAGGATACGTATGCGCCCTTTGGCCCCTGCATCGTGACCGCCGACGAAATTCCCGATCCGCAGGTGCTGGACTTGTGGCTGACGGTCAACGGCGAGAAGAAGCAGGGCTCGAACACGCGCCACATGC
>DALZRX010000362.1:0-1145 GCA_032015805.1 Achromobacter sp. | reverse complement strand
CATCAGCGCCGGCATCACGCTGGAGCCGGGCGACATCATCGCCACCGGCACGCCGGAGGGGGTGGGCGCGGGCCGCAAGCCGCAGGAATTCCTGTGGCCGGGCGACGTGGTGGTCGCCTGCGTGGAGGGCATCGGCACGCTGCGCCATCCGGTGGTGGCGGTCTAGGAGCGCAGCGCTTGAAACCCAGAATCAAGGCCCTGCGCGAGGATGCGGCCGCAAACGGCGACGCGCAGGTCGAAGACATCACGCTGTCCGAACAGATCTACCGGCAGTTGCGTCGCGACATCATGCGCGGCGCGTTCGCCCCGGGCCAGTCGCTGCGGCTTGAGCTGCTGCGCCAGCGCTATGGCGGCAGCTTCTCGCCGATCCGCGAGGCGCTGAACCGGCTGCGCAGCGAACGCATGGTGCTCACGACCACGTCGCGCGGCTTTCGCATCGCGCCGCTGTCCGTGGAAGAGATGCGCGATGCCTGCGAGACCCGCATTCTGATCGACTGCGACGCGCTGCGCCGGTCGCTGGCCAACGCCGATGACGCCTGGGAGGCGCGGCTTGTGGGTGCGTTTCACGCGCTGGCGCTGGCCGCGCGGCGGGCGGACGGCGCGCCCGCGCTGGATCCGGATCGCGAGGACGCGCTGGAGAGTCGTCACCAGGACTTTCACCAAGCGCTGATCGGCGCCTGCCGGTCGCCCTGGTTGCTGGACCTGTCCGCGCAGCTTTACGCGCAGACCGAGCGCTATCGCCGGCCCGCGCGCGTCCAGTCCATGGCTTATGGCCATGAGCGCGACGTGAACGACGAGCACCGCGCCCTGCTGGCTGCGGCAGTCTCGCGCGATGCCGATCGGGCGGCCACGCTGCTTGCGGCGCACTATCGCAAGACCGCCCAGGTCATCGAACGCCTCCTCTCGCTGCCTGCGGGACGAGAGGCCGCCTAGCCGCGCGGCGGGGCCGATGCCGTAAGCTTGTCGTCCATGGCAGACCTGAAACTCCTCGAAGACCTGATCGCGCTGGCGCAGACCGGCAGCTTCGTGCGCGCCGCGGAATTGCGTCATGTGACCCATCCCGCCTTCGGCCGTCGCATCCGCGCGCTGGAGGCGTGGGCGGGCACGCCGCTGGTGGAGCGCCAGCGCCTGCCGGTGACGTTGAC
>DALZRX010000361.1:0-4631 GCA_032015805.1 Achromobacter sp. | reverse complement strand
TGTTCGGCGACGGCGGCCGCATTCACGCCCACGGCGGCCACGACCTGGATGCCGCGCTCGGCCGCGGCCGACTTGTCGATGGTGTCGGTGCCGCTGCCGTGCTTGGAGATCACGCGCAGTGCCGGGGCGGCATCCATCGCGGCGGCGCCGACCTTGCTGTAGCGCACGATGATGGCGACCGGGTTGTGTTCACGGCAGAGCGCGACGATGTCATCTTCGGTGGGGGTCTTGCCGGCGAAGACCAGCGAAAAGTCCTGCAGCAGCGCCAGCGCCTCGGGCGCCAGGTCTCCCGCCGTCACGACCAGCGCGGGCTTGCCCGAAGCGGCGGCATTCACAGCGATTCCCCTTCCTTCAGGACCCCGGCGGCGCGCAGGGCGGCGCCGAGCCATTTCGCTTCGGTGTCGCCTGCCTGGATGGCGGCGATGCGCGCGGCTTCGTCGCGCACCTTCTTTTCCGCAGCCGGCAGCAGGCCCTCGATCTTCTCGCGTTCGACCACCACCACACCGTCGGCGTCGCCGATGATGAAATCGCCCGGGTTGACGGTCACGCCGCCCACGGACACCGGATGGCCGATGCGGCCGGGCACGTTCTTGGTCGGACCATTCGGGTTGGTGCCGGCAGCGAACACCGGGTAGTCCATCTCGATGATCTCGACCGTGTCGCGCGCGGCGCCGTCCATCACCACGCCGGCGATGCCCAGCTTGCGGCAGGCGGTCATCATGATCGTGCCCATCAGCGCCGAGCTGAGGTCGCCCTTGCCGTCGATCACCAGCACATCACCGGGCTTGGCCAGGGAAATCGCGGCATGGATCATGAGGTTGTCGCCGGGGCGCACTTCGACCGTCAATGCCGTGCCCGCCACCTTCATGGCGGGGTGCAGCGGGCGGATGCGGCCGCTTAGGGCGCCTCGCCGGCCCGCGACGTCGGCCAGGATGGCAGGTTGCAGTTCCGCGGCGCGGCGCACGATGTCGGCGTTGACGCGGGGAAAGTCTTTGATGATGTCCTGAATGGGCATGAGTGTTCCTGTCTGGATTGGAAGAGGGATGCCGGGGCGATCACTGGTCGAATAGGAGCGGCGGGCTTGCATGGAAGGTCACTCGACCTTTGCGCCCGAGTCCTTGACGATCTTGCCCCAGCGGATGCGGTCGTCATGAATCAGCTTGGCGAAGGCCTCGGGCGAGCTGGTCAGCACTCGCGCGCCTTGCTCCTGATACTTCAGGCTCAGGTCCTTGGCTTGCAGCGCCTTGTTGAACTCGGCATTCAGGCGCTGCACGATGTCCGGGGGCGTGCCGGCCGGTGCGGCCAGACCGAACCAGGTCACCGCCTCGAAACCGGGAAAGCCCCGCTCGGCGATGGTGGGCACATCGGGCATGTCGGGGACGCGCTGCGTGGAGGTCACCGCCAGCGCGCGCATCTTGCCGTTGCGCACATGGCCGATCAGCGTGGGCACCGACGACAGGTACATGTCGATCTGCCCGCCGATCAGGTCGTTCGAGGCCTGCGCCGCGCCCTTGTAGGGAATGTGGGTGAGCGTGATGCCGGCGGCGTTCTGCAACTGCACGGCCGCCAGATGCGCGACGGTCCCGTTGCCCGAGCTCGCGAAGTTCAGCGAGCCCGGCTTGGCCTTGGCGGCGGCGATCATGTCCTCGAACGACTTGAGCGGGGACGTGGCCGGCACGACGATCACCAGCGGCGCGTCGGCGACCAGGCCGATGGCCGACAGGTCCTTTTCAGGGTCGTAAGGCAGCTTGGCGTACAGCGTCGGATTGATCGCCAGGTTGCTGGTCTGGCCCAGCACCAGCGTGTAGCCATCGGGCGCCGCCTTGGCTGCCGTGTCCACGCCGATATTGCCGCCCGAACCGGGCCGGTTTTCCGTGACGATGTTCCATCCGGTATTGGCCGCCACCTTGATCGCCGCCTCGCGCGCCAGCACGTCGGTGCCGCCGCCGGGCGGGAAGGGCACGATCAGGCGGATGGGCTTGCTGGGATAGTCCTGAGCAGCGCTCAGGCTGGTCATGCACACCAGGGCCAAGCCCGACAGCACGCGCGCAATCTGCTTCATGGTTTGTCTCCGATCTTTGTTTTGGTGAAGGCATTGTGAATCCGTGTTCCACTCAATACAATGGCGGTTCGTATAGCGGAACATGTTGCGTACAATGAACGATCAGACAACCCAAGATCAGGACGAGGCGCCAGCCGAAGAAGGCGTGGTGGCAGTGCGGCGCGCCATGAGCATCCTCGCGGCTTTTGGGGTGGACGACACCCACCTGTCGCTGGCGGAACTCAGCCGGCGAACGGGCTGTCACCGCTCCACGGTGTTGCGCCTGGCGCGCACGCTGGCCATGGACGACTACCTTGCACAACGGCCGGACGGCACATGGCGCCTGGCGCGCGCGGCCGGCTGGCTTGGCGCGTGTTATCAGGCCACGTTCAATATCGCGGAGGTCGTGCAGCCGGTGCTTCGCGATCTGTCGGCAAGCACGGGAGAAAGCGCCACGTTCTACGTGCGCGAGGGCAAGCAGCGCATTTGCATGGCGCGCGTCGAAGGTCCCAAGTCCATCCGCCACCATGTGCGGGTGGGTGCGGCATTGCCGCTGGAATTGGGAAGTCCCGGTCGGGTGCTGCTCGCATTTTCCGGAGAGCCGGGCGAGCCCTATGAAAGCGTGCGCCGCGCCGGCTACATGATTTCGCTGGGCGAGCGCGATGCGGAGGTGTCCAGCATTTCAGCGCCGGTCTACGGCATCAACTGGACGTTGCAGGGCGCGATCTGCATATCGGGCCCGATTTCGCGTTTGACCGAGGCTGTGCTGCTCGATCTGAAGGAGCCGGTGCTGGCAGCGGCGAGCCGGCTGTCCCGGTCGCTGATGGGGCTGCGGCGGACGGCGTAGCCCGCAACTGGCATTCCTTTGCCGGTTGCTCGACACGCGCCCGCCGCCCGCGTTCCAGGCGTCACTCCGCCTGAATCCCCGCCTCCTTGACCACCTTGCCCCACTTGTCCAGGTCCGACTGGATCAGCGCCGCGTATTCCTGTGGCGTACCGCCCTGGACTTCGATGCCCGCCGCTTCGAGCTTGGCGCGCACGGCCGGCTGCTTGAGGACCGCGTTGATCTCGGTATTGAGCTTGGCGACGATCTCCTTGGGCGTCCCAGCCGGGGCGAGGAAGCCGCCGTTGGTATTGGCGTCGTAGCCCTTCAGGCCTTGTTCCTGCGCGGTCGGCACGTCGGGCAGCGCCTTGGTGCGGCTCGCGGTCGAGATCGCGACGGCGCGCACGTTGCCGGCCTTGACCTGTTCCTGCATGGCGCTCAGCGTGTCGATGTAAAGCACCGTGCGGCCGGCCAGCAGGTCCGGGTGCGCGGCCGAAGAACCCTTGTACGGAATCATCAGCATCGGCGCGCCGCTGACCATGCGGAACATCTCGGCAGCCATTTCCTGCGCGCTGCCGCGGCCGGACGTCGCGACCTTGGCTTCGTCCGGATGCGCCTTCATCCAGTCAACGAGTTCCGGCAGCGTCTTGACCGGGATCTTCGGGTACACCGAGAACACCAGCGGGATCTCGTGCGTGTAGACGATGGGCTCGAAACTCTTTTGCGGATCCCAGCCCAGATTCTTGAACAGGTACTTGTTGATGTTGTGGCTGCCGCCCACGATGCCGATGGTGTAGCCATCGGGCTTGGCGTTGGCGAGCAGCGCGGTGCCCAGGTTGTTGGAGGCGCCGGGCCGGTTGTCGACGATGACGGGCTGACCCAGCGACGCCGACAGCTTTTCGCCGACGACGCGCGCGATCATGTCGATGCCGCCGCCCGGCGGCGCGGGCACGATGATGCTGATGGGACGGGTGGGATAGTTCTGCGCCGCGGCAAGGCCGGGCACGGCGGCAAGGACTGCCGAAAAGGCCAGGGTCTTGGCCAGCGTGGTGAAGGTCATGCTTGTCTCCTCGGGGTGGTCAACTTCAGTCAACTCTGTGAGGCGCCCCGGGCGTGCTGCACCCCGGGGCGCGGATAGGGCCTCAGCCGCGCCCGGTGAAGGGCATGGCGCTGGCCATGACGGTCATGGTCAGGACGTTCGCGTCCAGGGGCAGCGATGCCATGTGGCGTACTGCCTTGGCGACGTGGACGGCGTCCATCATGGGTTCGGGCGCGACCGTGCCGTTGGCCTGCAGCACGCCGCGCGTCATGCGTTCGGAAAGTTCAGTCAGCGCGTTGCCAATGTCGATCTGTCCGGCCACGATGTTGAACGCGCGGCCATCCAGCGCCAGCGACTTGGTCAGGCCCGTCACCGCGTGTTTGCTGGCGGTGTAGGGCGCGGTAAAGGGCCGTGGCGTGTGCGCGGAAATGGATCCGTTGTTGATGATGCGACCGCCTTGCGGCGATTGGCGCCGCATCAATCCGAAGGCCGCGCGTGCGCACAGGAAGACGCCCGTGACGTTGGTGTTGATGGCGTTGAACCACTTTTCCAGCGGCAGTTCGTCCATGGGCACGGCGGGAGCGTTCACGCCGGCGTTATTGAAAAGCAGGTCCAATCGGCCAAATCGGCTTTCGATGGTGTTGAACAGCGCGTCGACGCTTTCCGGGCTGGTGACATCCGTGGGCACTGCCAGGGCCGTCTGGCCGCGGGCGGCGGCCTCGGCCTGC
>DALZRX010000360.1:0-4646 GCA_032015805.1 Achromobacter sp. | reverse complement strand
CCGGTCGACACCAAGCCGGCCCCGCGCGCGGCCGACGCCGGCGTCATCAACTGGGCCTGGCCGGCCAACGGCCAGATCGTGCAGGGCTTCAACGCCAGCAGCAAGGGCATCGACATTGCCGGCGCGCTGGGTGACCCGATCACCGCCGCGGCGGATGGCCTGGTCAAGTACAGCGGCAACGGCGTTCGCGGCCTCGGCAACCTGATCATCGTCGAGCACCAGAATGGCTTCATCACCGCGTATGCGCACAACCGTGCACTGCTCGTGAAGACGGGCCAGACGGTCAAGCGCGGCGCCAAGATCGCCGAACTGGGACAAAGCGACACCACCTCGCCGCGTCTGCACTTCGAAATCCGCCGCCAGGGTACGCCGGTGGACCCCATGCAGTACCTGCCGCCGAAATGACGCCAACCCTGGTATTCGACCTCGAGACCATCCCTGACGCCGACGGGCTGCGCAAGCTCAACGGCTGGGGTGCAGACGTCTCCGATGCCGAAGTGGTCGAGCGCGCGCTCACCGCGCGGCGCGAAGCCGTGGGTCACGACTTCCTGCCGCTGCATCTGCACAAGGTTGCGGTGGTGGGCTGCGTGTTCCGCGACGACCAGGGTTTTCGCGTCAAGACGCTGGGCCAGCCGGACGATCCCGAAGCGGCTTTGCTTGCAGGCTTCTTCAAGACCATCGAACGCTATACCCCTCGGCTCGTCAGTTGGAACGGCTCGGGCTTCGACCTGCCTGTGCTGCATTACCGCAGCCTGATCCAGGGTGTGCCCGCGCCGCGTTACTGGGACATGGGCGAGGAAGATCGCGACTTCAAGTTCAACAACTACATCTCGCGCTACCACTCGCGGCATGTGGACCTGATGGACGTGCTGGCCAAGTACAACGGCCGTGCCAACGCGCCTTTGGATGAGCTGGCAAAACTGTGCGGCTTCCCGGGCAAGCTCGGCATGGACGGCAGCAAGGTCTGGGAAGCCTGGAGCACGGGCCGCGCCGACGAGGTGCGGGCCTATTGCGAGACCGACGTCGTCAATACGTGGCTGGTGTACTGCCGCTTCCGCTTCCTGCGCGGCGAATTGGACCGCACCGCCTACGAAGCCGAGATCACGCTGGTCCGCGACACGCTCGCCGCCAGCGATGCGCCGCACTGGAAGGAATACATGGCGGCCTGGGACGCGGGCTGATCCTCGCCGGCAACCACCGGCTTGTGCCTTCCCGCCAAGGAGGGGCGCAGCATACCGACGGGGCCTACATGGCCCCGTTCTCGCGTCTGCGGGGCAAGCAATCGACTGAAACAAGACGGGCGCGAACGAAACCTGGATGAAACCGGCGGGATCGCACAATGGCCTCGCTTTCTTCACTTTCAGGAGACCTTCATGTCCCGATTCGCTATCCGCTCCAATTTGGCCGTCCTTGCTATCGTCGCCGCCTCGAGCGGTTTCGCGGCTGGCTCCGCAATGGCTGCGCCTCCTCCTCCCGCCGACGGCGGTCCCGCCGCCATGCACGACGGCCACCGCGGGGGTGGTTTCCACAAAGGCATGCGCGACGGCCTGTTCATCCCGGGCCTGGGCCCCGTGTCCAAGGCCAAGGTCGCAGAACTGAAACTCGACGCCAAGCAGGAAGCCCTGTTCAAGACCGCGCAGGAAGGCCAGTGCAGCCTGCACGAGGCGATGCGTGCCGGCGGCGGCAAGCGTCATGACCTGCTCAAGGCGCAGCTCGACAGCGGCAAACTGGATCCCCGCGCGCTGATCGAGCAGTCGGAAAAACGGCGCGACCAGTTCGCCCCGCAGGCCAAGCAGGTGCGCGACCAATGGCTGGCCGTCTGGGATAGCCTGAACGACACGCAACGTGGCCAGGTGACCAAGATCGTCAAGGAGCGCGAAGCCCGCATGGCCGAGCGCCACGCCAAGATGGAAGAGCGCCATGGCGGCAAGGCCCGCCCCGGCATGCCGCCGCCTCCTCCTGCCGCCGGCGACGTTCCGCCGCCCGCGCCGCCGAAGGCCAACTAAGACGCAGCCCTTCAAATCACCCCGGTACGCATGTCGCGTGCCGGGGTGTTTTTCTTTGGGGTGACGAAAGCGAAACCCGCGATGCGCAAATCCCCGTTTTGACGCATCCGCCCTGAACGCGCCCCGCCTGTTGGCACCAGGGCGGTGCATCACCCGCCGCAACGCCGCGCCCGGCCGGCAAAGTCGTGGCGCCAATACCTGGCATGGACATTGCTTGATTGGATTTGAGCCGGCGGTACCTGCAAAGGCCGGCCACCCGGATGCGCCATGTGCGGTCCGCTCTCTCGTCAATCCGATCAGGACTTTCGCACCATGAAGAAGACGTTGCTAGCCTTGCCCTTTGCGCTTGCCGCTTGTTTTGCAGGTGTGGCGCAAGCCGAACCCACCGACCTGGGTGGCGGCTTCTCGCTGAGCGGTAACGCCACCATAGTCAGCGACTACCGGTTCCGGGGCTATTCCCAGACCGACTTCCGGCCCGCCGTCCAACTGGGCTTTGACCTGAACCACAGCTCGGGGTTTTATCTGGGCAACTGGAACTCCAACGTCTCCAGTTTCGTGTTCACCGACGGCAACCTGGAAATGGATTTCTACGGGGGCTGGAAGGGCGACGTCGGCGGCGGCTTTACATTGGATGCGGGCGTGTTGCATTACTACTATCCGGGTTCCACCTCGCCCAAAGGCGGCAACTACAACAACACCGATCTGTACCTGGGCGCCACCTACGGCAACTACAGCCTGAAGTATTCCTACACGCCCAGCGACTTCTTCAGCACGCCGGACAGCAAGGGCACCTGGTATCTGGACGGCAGCGCCACCTTCGACCTGGGCGACGGCTGGGGCTTGCTGGGCCATTTGGGCTACCAGAAGCTCAAGAACCAGACCAACATGGACGGCGACTCCATCGGCCACTACGTCGACTACAAACTGGGTGTGACGAAGGACCTGAAGGGCTGGATCCTGGGCCTGGCGGCCGTTGGCGCGACCAAGGACAACTGGCTGCCCACCAAATACGGCCATCCGTCGGGCCGCATCGGCGCCGTGTTCTCGGTGGCCCGTTCTTTCTGATATCCGTGGCGGCGCCCTGAACAGCGCCGGCCTTTGGGGCTTCTCCGGAACGCCGCCTTGCCAGGCGGCGTTCCGGAGAAGCCCCTTTTTTTACCCGCCGGCTGCGCGGCGCGGGCGCCGTTCCGGCCCCGGCAAGTCCGATTTCCGGGAATCCACCAAGTCCTTCTACAATCATGGGTTGCGTGCAATTCTGGACTGCGTGAGATGTCTGACGTTTTGAGTATCGAATCCCTGGACCTGGAAGCCAGGGGGATCGCCCGCCGCGACGGGAAAGTCATTTTTGTGGAAGGCGCCTTGCCCGGCGAACGGGTCACCGCGGTTACGTTGCGCCGCAAGCCTTCCTATGAAATCGCCCGGGTGGACGAAGTGCTGCGTCCCTCGTCGCAGCGCGTTCAGCCGCGCTGCCCGCATTTCGGCGTCTGCGGCGGCTGTGCCATGCAGCATCTGGAACCCACCACGCAGGTGGCCATGAAGCAGCGCGCGCTCGAAGACACTTTCTGGCATGTCGGCAAGCTGCGTCCGGCGCTGATCCTGCCGCCGCTCCAGGGCCCGACCTGGGGTTACCGCTACCGCGCGCGCCTTTCGGTGCGCGTGGTGCCGAAGAAGGGCGGGGTGCTGGTGGGGTTCCACGAACGCAAGAGCAGCTACGTGGCGGATATGCGCGAATGCCATGTGTTGCCGCGCCACGTCAGCGACCTCCTGATCCCGCTGCGCGCGATGATCGCGTCGATGTCCGCGCCGGAGCGCATGCCCCAGATCGAGGTCGCCCTTGGCGAAGGCGTGACGGCGCTGGTGCTGCGCCATCTGCTGCCGCTGACTGACGGCGACATCGCCATCCTGCGCGCCTTCGCGGCCAAGCACGACGTGCAATGGTGGCTGCAGTCCAAGGGTCCGGATACGGTGCACGCGCTGGAGCGCGAGCACAACGATGCGCTGTCCTACACCATGCCCGAATTTGGTTTGCGCATGCCGTACCGGCCGACCGATTTCACGCAGGTGAACCACGCCATCAACCGCGCGATGGTGTCGCGCGCGCTGAAGTTGCTTGAGGTGCAACCAACGGACCGTGTGGCCGACCTGTTCTGTGGCCTGGGCAACTTCACGCTGCCGCTTGCCACGCAAGGCCGCGAGGCCGTGGGCGTGGAGGGCAGCAAGGCGCTGACGGACCGCGCGTTCGATGCGGCGTCGCGTCATGGGCTGGGCGATCGCACCAGCTTTGCCACCCTGAATCTCTTCGAGGTTGACGCCGGCTGGCTGCGCAGCCTGGGCTACTTCGACCGCATGCTCATCGATCCGCCGCGCGAAGGCGCCCACGCGGTGTCGCAGGCGCTGGCGGATCTGGCGCACGAAGAGCGTCCCCGCCGCATCGTGTATGTGTCCTGTAATCCCGGCACGCTGGCGCGAGACGCGTCCATCCTGGTCCACGAAGGCGGCTATCTGCTCAAGAGCGCGGGTGTGATCAACATGTTCCCGCACACGGGCCACGTGGAATCCATCGCGGTGTTCGAATCGCTGGATCCGCAGGGCGTGCTGGAAGTGAAGGAGCGTGCCCGCCAGCGCGCGATCCAGGCAGCC
>DALZRX010000359.1:0-4649 GCA_032015805.1 Achromobacter sp. | reverse complement strand
CGCCGCCCATCTTGCTGCGCTTGGCGCCCTGGCCGGCCAGCACGGAATTGAGCACCTCGGTCAGCTCGGACAGCGCCGCCGGCTGCACGCCGCCGAAAGTGGCGATACGCAGCATCACGTCGTTGCGCAGGCGATCGGTCAGCAGGGCCAGCACGCCGGCCGCGCGGTCGCGCTCCAGGTGGACCAGGATGGTCGCGATGATCTGCGGGTGTTCGTCGCCGATCAGCTCGGCCACGGTGTTCGGGTCCAGCCAGTTCAGCGCGTCGATGCCGCTGCCGCCGTCGCCGGCTTCCAGGATGTCTTCGATCAGGCCAGCCGCGCGGTCGCTGCCCAGCGCCTTGGTCAGCACGCTGCGGATGTAGTCGTCCGAGCCCAGCGTCACGGCCATGAACTGGTCGGCTTCCTGGCGGAACTCCTCCAGCACGACGGCGACGTCGTTGCGCGTGACTTGCTTCAGGCTCGCCATCGCGGCGCCGACCTGCTGGACCTCACGGGCGCTCAGGTACTTGAACACTTCGGCCGCGGCGTCCTCGCCCAGCGACATCATCAGGACGGCGCTGCGCGTCATGCCGTCCATGGGAAGGGAATCATTTTTCATCTTTGGTCATCCAGGTACGCAGGACCATCGCGACGGCGCGCGGATCCTTGTTGGCCATGGTGCGGGCGCGCTCAAGGTTGTCCTGGTAGCGGTCGGTTTCCTTGGCGCGGGCCAGATCCTGGGCTTCGCGGGCGGCTTCGGCGCGCTCGGCTTCGGCGAGTTCCGGATCCACGGGCGGGTACAGGTACTCGGTCACCGAGCGGCGCAGCTTGCGGTACAGCCACAGGGCCAGGATGCCACCGACCAGCCAGGCCAGGATCGTCTTGAACAGCGAGATCATTTCCGGATCGCGCCACATCGGCAGCGGCGGCGGGCCATCGTTGAACTGGCTGTTGACCAGGTTGAGCGAGTCGCCGCGGCCTTCGGAATAGCCCATGGCTTCGCGCACCAGGTTGGTGAGCTTGTTCAGTTCCTCGGGTGGCAGCGCCTGCAGTTCGCCGTCCTTGTCGCGCACGTAGTTCACGACCACGGCGACCGACATGCGCTTGAGGTTGCCCACCGGCTGCTTGATGTGGCTGATGGTGCGGTCGACTTCGTAGTTGGTCGTCGCGTCGCGGCGTTCATTCAGGTTGGCGGCAGGAGCCTGCGTGCCGGTCTGCTGCTGCTGTTGTTGCTGTTGCTGCTGCTGGGCGTTGGGTTGCTGCGGCGGCTGGCCGGGGCGGGGCGGCTGTTGCTGCGGGGGATTGGCGATCGGCGCCTGGGCGTTGGCCGGCGCCTGGTTCGACAGCGCGCCGGGCACGCCCTGGGCAGGACCCACGCCGCGCTGGGTGGCATCGCTGGTCTGCTGGCTGCGCACGGCGGCCTGGCCAGGTTCCTGGTTGGGACGGTAGACCTCGGACGTTTCCTCCCGGCGGGAGAAGTCGACGTCGGCGGTGGCCTGGGCGTGCACGTTGCCCGGGCCGACCAGGGGATTCAGGATGGTGAGGATGCGCTCGACGGTGCGCTGTTCGATCTCGCGCACGAAGCGAAGCTGGTCGGCATCCATGCCGCGGCCTTCGCCCAGCGGGGCGGACAGCAGGCGGCCGTTCTGGTCGACGATGGACACGCTTTCGGCGGTCAGCTCCGGCACGCTGGAAGCCACCAGCCAGGAAATCGCGGACACCTGGGCATCGCTCAGGCTGCGGCCGGGGTACAGGTTCAACAGCACGGAGGCGGTGGGGGCCTGGCGCTCGCGCACGAAGAGCGACTGGCGCGGCATGGCCAGGTGCACACGGGCGTGCTGCACGGTGTGCATGGCTTCGATCGAACGGGCCAGCTCGCCCTCCAGACCGCGCTGGTAGTTGATCTGTTCCGCAAACTGGCTGGCGCCGAAACGGGCGTTGTCCATCAGCTCGAAGCCGACGGAACCGCCGCGCGGCAGGCCTTGCGAGGCGAGCTGCAGCCGTGCGTCATAGACGCGGTCGGCGGGCACGAGCAGCGCGGTGCCGTTTTCGTTGTAGCGGTGGGGCACGTTCATCGCGCCCAGGGCCGTCACGATGGCGCCGCCATCGCGGTCGTCCAGGTTCGAGAACAGGACCTTGTATTTCGGTTCACTGCTCCACATGGCCACGGCGACGATCACCGCGACGAGGGCGGCGGCAGCGCCAAGGAGGACGGGCTTGGGAAGCGCCCGGACCCGTTCCAGCACGGGGAACTTGGCCAGAAGCGACGAGCCGAGGGTAGCCTGCTGATTCATTGGCGGCTCCCGCTGGCTTCGCGGAGCAGGGAAAATGACTTCATGTCTGGGTAGGGCCGATTACACATGCAACGTGCTTCTGGTCTGGGGAGAGCGTGGATTATTGCCCCTGAGACAGCGATCCCAATCGATGAAAACAGCCGTTTTTTGGCGTTACTTAAGCCCTATGTCGATGACGAGACGCAAAGCGGGGCCGCATCCCCGGCGAGGGATGTCGGGATTCGTCGAAATGTCGGGTTTTTTGGCGGTTCTTGTCGGCTATGGACGAGCGCGATCGGCGTTACGCTGCATGTGCAATTTGGCGTAATCCCCCACCAGCAAGGAATAGGTAATGGCTGTATCAGGCTTGTCCGGCATCGAAGGCATGCTCCAGCAGATGCGCTCGGTCGTGAGCAAGGCGGAGACCGGTAATCTGGCCGCCGGCGACGGCGTGGCGCAGCCCGACGGTTTTGCCGCGGAACTGCAGCGCTCCATCCGTCGCGTGACGGCCGCCCAGAACGCCGCCAGCAATCAGGCCAAGGCCTTCGAGCTGGGCGCTCCGGATATCTCGTTGAACGACGTCATGATCGACCTGCAGAAGGCCAGCCTTGGCTTCCAGACGGCGGTCCAGGTGCGCAACAAGCTGGTTGCGGCCTACAAGGAAATCTCGTCGATGGCCGTCTGAGGCCCCAGTGCCGTTCAAAGGCCTTCCCGTTGGGAAGGCCTTTTGCGTTTTGGCGGCACCCGTTGTGGCGCGCTTGGCAGCGCCATTCTTCGGGCGCTGTGTCAGTTGCGCTGCACGCTTTTTTCCAGGCGCCACACCACCTGCTGCAACCAGTTCTCCTGGCGGGCGTTCAGGTTCAGAAACAGCGCGCCCACGTGGCTGACGGGGGGTTCGCCGGTCAGCGACACGTGCTTGGGCGCCTCGCCGTCGCTGCTGTCGGCCGTGGCCATCGGCTGGCCCGACACCGGATAGAGGTTGCGCACTTCCAGGTCGGCGCTCAGCTTGCCAAGCTCGCCGAAGTCGAGCTCCACGTCTTCCATGACCGTGCCGCGCTCGGGCAGCTCGCCCACCGCCAGGCCGACGCGCAGTCCCACCCCGTCTACCGAAATGTCGCGCACGATGAAGCCCACCGGCTTGTCGGCCGGCGCCGGCTGCCATGTCGCGCGGAAACGGCTGGCGCTGGAAATCATCGAGGCCCGGAACATCTTGCGGCGCTGGATGCGCGCGAGACGGTCGGGGAAGGGCGACATCAGGGCGGCGCTGCCGTCATCGAAATGGATGATTTCAGGGCGCTGGACACGAAAGCGGATCTGCACGCCGCCGTAGGCGGTGGCGTTGAAGTGAAAGGTCGTGCCGCTCAGCAGGCCCATGCTGTCGGACTGCTCGAAGTCGGCGCCGTCGTAGTCGCGCGGCCGCCAGAAGAACTGGCGCGTCTGCTTGTCGGCGCCCAGGATCAGCACGGCAATCTCGCGGTCCGCGGCATCGCGCACCAGGATGTGGCTGTCGGGGTGCGTCAGTTCAAAGAGAGCTGAGCGCATGTCTTCCGGCCGGGTCAGCAGGAATTCCGGATCGGCGGCATCCAACACGTTGGTCGTCCTTAGGTAGAGATTTCGGGCCGCGCGGCCTCGGGGAGGTCGCGCGATTCCAGGCGGTACAGCCAGGCGAGCAATTCCGCCACCGCGACATAGAGTTGGGGGGGAATATGCGCGTCCAGGTCGACCTGCATGAGCAGCCCCACCAGTTCGCGCGATTCGTGCACGTACAGCCCGTTTTCCTCGGCCGCGCGGACGATCGTGTCCGCCATCTGGCCATAGCCCTTGGCGACGACGCGCGGCGCGCCGTCGGTTTCGTCATACGAGATGGCGACCGCCGCGTTGCGGTTGGCGTTAGGGCCAGCGTCCGCAGGGGAGGAAGGGGTATTCATCAGAAATCGTTCGGGATGACGGGGCGCGGTTCAACCACGTTGACCGTCAGATTGCTCAAGGTCAGGCCGGCGGCCAGAAGGCGCGAGCGTAGCATGTCCGACGAGTCGTTGATCTCGGCCGCGCTGTGCGGCGCAATAAGCTGCAGCACGATCTGGTCGCCCGCGAGGTTCAGGCGCGCATCGACCAGGCCCAGGCGTGGCAGGTCCAGCTTCACGCGCGTGGCCCAGGTCGGAACCGCCGATTCGCGGTCGGCGCCATACGGATCGCGCTCCACTTCCCATTCCATCGGCGTGCCCGGCCAGGCTTCGCCCTGCCAGCTCAGCGTCTGGTTGGCCAGCACATCGAGTTGCTGGCGCACAAGCACGGTGAGGTCCTGGTGGATGCCGTTGATGGGCGCGCCGGGCGTGGAAGACGCTGGCGACGAGCCCGACGGCGCGGACGCATCGGCGCCGGCGCCGGATCGGCCGG
>DALZRX010000358.1:0-4655 GCA_032015805.1 Achromobacter sp. | reverse complement strand
ACCGAGAACACCACTTCCTTGCATTGGAGGCCGCTGCCGCCGATCAGCCGGCTGACGGTGAGCTGCCCACGCGCGTCGCCCTCGATGGGCAGCGCATGCTTGACGTTCCAATGGGCGACCTTGCCGACGGCCAGCGGGCCGGCAGCCTTGGCGATGGCGTCCTGCTCTTCACCGCGCGTCTGGCGCTGCGCATAGGCGAGGGCGGCCTTGGCCCCAGCCTGCACGCCCAGGCCGATGCCCGTGGCAACGGTGGCGTTGTCCGTCACTTTGCTGGCGATCGCCGTGCCGGCGATACCGGCCGCGGCGCCCGTCCCTTCTCCGAGCATCGAGCTGCAGCCGGATAGCGTGGCCAGCACGGCGAATCCCAGCAGGGAGATCGCGCGGCGGCTCGCAAGGATTGGCGAGATGGTGAACACGCTGCGTGCCCTCCTGCGTGAAACTTGGCGGGCGCAAGTATAGGAGCGTGCAGGGCCTTGTGGCCGCGGGCTTTACATTTGTTGGCATTTTTGCGCGCGCCGCGCGGTGGCGGCGTGCACTGCGCATTCATGCCACCGCAGCGTCACGTTGCCGCCGACGCGTCATCCTGCGGGGCGCTGCGCCACCTCCAGCCGGGCGCGCCGCGCGCGCCACGTGCGCAGCACCAGCTTCTCGATTTCGACGACGCAGAAGAGGACGCCTGCGGCCACCAGCGTCAGCGTCCAGTACTCCGGCGGCAGCGGCACCGTGCCGAAGACGCGGTTCATCCCGGGCAGGTAGATCAGCGCGCACTGCAGCACGCCGAGCAGGATCGTGACCAGCCATAGCGCCTTATTGCGGAACATGCTGGGCGTGAGCGGAAAGCGGTCCTGCAGCCGGCAATTGAACAGATAGGTCCATTGCGCCGTCACCAGCGTCTGCAGGATGACGGTGCGGATGAAGTCCGGATCGCGGCCGGCAGCAATCAGGCTCTTTTCGATGATGAAGGCGGACGTCGTGAAAAGCAGCCCCACGAATGCGATGCGCCAGATGGCGAAACCGTCCAGGATCGACTTCGCGGGATCGCGCGGCGGGCGCTGCATCATGCCCGGTTCGGCGGGTTCGAACGCCAGGCCGAAGGCCAGCGTGATGGACGTTGCCATGTTCATCCACAGGATCTGCAGCGGCGTCAGCGGCGCCTGCGCACCGGCCAGCAGGGCCACGATGACGAGCAGCCCCTGCGCCAGGTTGGTCGGCAGGATGAACAGGATGGTCTTCTTCAGGTTGTCGTAGACGCGGCGTCCTTCGCGCACGGCATACGCAATGGAGGCGAAGTTGTCGTCCGCCAGCACCATGTCGGCGGCCTCTTTCGTGACCTCGGTGCCTTTGATGCCCATGGCCACGCCCACGTCCGCCTGCTTGAGCGCGGGGGCGTCGTTGACGCCGTCCCCGGTCATGCCGACCACTTCGCCCATGCCCTGCAATGCACGAACCAGGCGCAGCTTGTGCTCGGGGCTGGTGCGGGCAAAGATGTCGTGGTCGCGCGCCAGCGCCGCGAGTTGGTCGTCGCTGATCTGCTGCAGTTGTGCGCCGGTCACGGCCTCGCGCACATGCGTCATGCCAAGCATCGCGCCGATCGCCAGCGCGGTTTCCGGGTGATCGCCCGTGATCATCTTCACGCGGATCCCCGCCTGGTTGCACTGCGCGATCGCCTCGATGGCTTCGGGACGCGGCGGGTCCATGATCCCGGCCACGCCCAGCAGGATCAGCCCATCCTTGAAATCCGGATGGTCCAGCGCCGTGGCGCCCGGCGTGCCCGGTTTGTATGCCGCCGCCAGGGTGCGCAGCCCCTGGTGCGCAAAGGCCTCCAGGCCGCGCTCCCAGTAGTCCAGCCGCAGCGCCTGCGGCCCGTCGTCACCCTGTTCCTGCGCGCACAGCTCGAACAGCACGTCGGGCGCGCCGGTGACGTAGATGAGATTCTGGCCGTGGTCGTCGCAGCGGCGCGCCATGTACTTGTAGGCGGAATCGAACGGCACCTTGCCGTGCTTGGCCACGCCGTCCAGGCCCTGGCCCGCCTTGGCCGCCAGCACCATCATCGCGCCCTCGGTGGGGCCGCCCACGATGCGCCACTGCCCGTCGGCATCCTCGTGCAGTTGGCTGTCGTTGCAGATGGCTGCCGCGCGCACGAAGCGCGTCAGCGCGTGCTCGCGCTGCCAGTCCACCGGCGTCCCGTCCGATTCACGGGCAATCTCGCCCACCGGCCGGTAGTTGTCGCCGGACACACGATAGACGCCCTGTGCCAGCAGCACATTCTTGGCGGTCATCTCGTTCATGGTCAGGGTGCCCGTCTTGTCCGAGCAGATCACCGTCATCGCGCCCAGCGTTTCGACGGTGGGCAGCTTGCGGATGATGGCGCGGTTGCGCGCCATGCGCTGCACGCCCAGCGACAGGATGATGGAAATGATGGCCGGCAGCCCTTCGGGCACGGAGGCGACGGCGATGCTGATCAGCGACATCAGCAGGTCGGGCAGGGGCATGTCGAGCACATAGCGGCCCAGCACGAAGAGCGCGGCCACCATCACCAGCACCACCTGGAAGATGCGCTTGCCCAGCAGCTCCATCTGCCGCAGGAGCGGCGTCTGCAGCGTCTGGACGTTGGTCATCATGCGGTTGATGTGCCCGATCTCGGTGTCGCTGCCCGTGGCGACCACGATGCCGCGCGCGTTGCCCGCGCTGACGTGCGTGCCCGAGAATCCCAGATTCAGGCGGTCGCCGAGCGGCGCGTCGCCTGGCAAAGGGGCATCATGCTTCTCGACAACCGTGGACTCGCCGGTCAGCATCGATTCCTCGACGCGGAAGTTGTGCGTGTCGAAGAGCCGCACGTCGGCGGGAATCTTGTCGCCCGGCCGCAGGATCACGATGTCGCCCGGCACCAGGTCGCGGGCGTCGATCTCTTCCTTCTGCCCGTCGCGCACCACGCGGGCGTGGTTCGACAGCATGTTGCGGATGCCGTCCAGCGAGCGTTCGGCCCGGCTTTCCTGCACATAACCGATGACGGCGTTGATGACCGCCACGGCCAGGATCACGACGGTATCCAGCCAATGACCCATCAGCGAGGTCACCACTGCCGCACCGAGCAGGATGTAGATCAACACATCATTGAAATGGCCCAGAAACCGCAGCCAGGCGCTGCGGCGGGCGGGTGGCGGCAGGGCGTTGAGACCGTGGGTTTCCTGCCTGCGCCGGATCTGGTCTTGCGACAGGCCGGATGGGCTGGTCACCTGGATGCCCAGCGTCTCGTCGACGGAGAGCTGGTGCCACGGTTGTGGAACTTGCGGAGCCTGCGAGTTCGCCTGCGTCATAACGTACGGCCTCCCGGAGGGACCGGTCCCGCGAGCGGCCCGGGAGTCGGAGGCCGCACGGGTCAGTCCGGCGTCCATGATACGACGGCCCGCCGCACGGGGGCGGTCACAGCGGCGGCCGCGCGCCCTTGTGATAGACCTCGCGCAAGGCGGCTGCAAAAAGCGCCTCGACGTTACGCCGCAAACCGTCAGATCGGGTGAAGAGCGAAATTGGCGGCAGTGTCCAGTCAAATGAGTAGGGCACGATGGCCGCGCCCGCGATGCGCACGAGTTCGTCGGCGATGTCGGCCGGCAGGATCGTGACGGCGCGATCGCTTGCCACGATCATCTCGCCGATAAGCTTGGACGAGTCGCTTTGCACCGACGGAGGCGGAGGCGCGAGGCCGGCGCGCAGGAAGATGTCGGCCACCTGCTCCCGGATCGGGCTGCCTGGCGTGCCCAGGATCCAATCCAGGTCCGCCAGCCGGTTCCATTCCAGGCGGGACCGGCCCAGGCGGGCGGCCAACCGGCGGCTGGCGATCAGGCGCGGTTGCTGGTGGTACAGCACCTCGAAGCCGATGTTGCTGAGGTCCACCGAGGGCGTGGCCCAGCCCACGACGACGTCCAGGGTGTGGTCGCGCAATTGCCGCAGCAGCGCCGGACCCTGGCCTTCGTGGATGGTGGCGGTGAGCTGGCGGCCCTGAGGAAGCGTGCGCCCAATGGCCGCCGACAGCATCTGACCCGATACGAAGGGAATGACGCCGATGTGCAGATGAGCGGCGTGCCCGGCCGCCACCGTCTCCATTTCCTGCACGAGGTGGCCCAGGTCGTGGACCAGCCCCCGGGCGCGCGCCAGCACCACCCCGCCCATCGGCGTCGGGGTCATGCCGCGCACGGAGCGGTCGAACAGGGGCACGCCGAACATGCTTTCCAGTTCGGCCAGGGCATTGGTCACGGCCGGCTGGCTGGTTGCCATGTGCTCGGCCACCCGCGTCAGCGACCCGTGCTGCTCGATTTGCAGGAGCAGCATGAGATGGCGCATCTTCAGACGCGAGGTCAATTTCCGGAATACGCCATCCGGATCGAAGGCGGTCATAGACAAACCATAACTAATAGGTGATGGGACGATATTAAATCCGAATGATCACCTTATGTCTTCAGTCCTAGAATTTTTCAACTTCAAGACAGCGAGGCCCAGCCCCATGAACACGCAATCCGACCGCCAGGCGGCACTGGACTATCACGAGTTCCCCACGCCGGGAAAAATCTCCGTTGTGGCGTCCAAGCCGCTCGTCAACCAACGCGACCTGGCGCTGGCTTACTCGCCCGGCGTGGCGGCGGCCTGTGAGGAAATCGTGG
>DALZRX010000357.1:0-4670 GCA_032015805.1 Achromobacter sp. | reverse complement strand
ACCTGGACAAGCTGCGCGGCTACAAGGACAGCGTGGTCGCCAAGCTGACCGGCGGGCTGGCCGGCATGGCCAAGGCCCGCAAGGTCACCGTGGTGACGGGTGTGGGCGAATTTGCCGACGCCAATCACCTGACGGTCAAGGCCGTCGACGGCAAGACCCAGACGCTGCGCTTCAAGCAGGCCATCATCGCCGCCGGCAGCCAGTCCGTGAAGCTGCCGTTCATGCCGCAGGACGAGCGCGTCGTCGACTCCACCGGCGCCTTGCTGCTGCGTGAAGTCCCCAAGAAGATGCTCATCGTCGGCGGCGGCATCATCGGCCTGGAGATGGGCACGGTGTACTCCACGCTGGGCGCGCGCCTGGACGTCGTGGAAATGCTGGACGGCCTGATGCAGGGCGCCGACCGCGACCTGGTCAAGGTGTGGCAGAAGAAGAACGCCTACCGCTTCGACAACATCATGTTGAAGACCAAGACCGTGGGCGCGGAAGCCAAGAAGGACGGCATCTACGTCAGCTTCGAAGGCGAGGGCGCGCCCAAGGAACCGCAACGCTACGACCTCGTGCTGCAAGCCGTCGGCCGCAGCCCCAACGGCAAGAAGATCGGCGCCGACAAGGCGGGCATCGCCGTCACCGACCGCGGTTTCATCGAGGTCGATCGTCAGATGCGCACCAACGTGCCGCACATCTTCGCCATCGGCGACATCGTTGGCCAACCCATGCTCGCCCACAAGGCCGTGCATGAAGGCCACGTCGCCGCCGAAGCCGCTGCGGGCCAGAAGTCCTTCTTCGACGCGCGCGTCATCCCGTCGGTCGCCTACACCGATCCGGAAGTGGCGTGGGTCGGCCTGACCGAGGACGAAGCCAAGAAGCAGGGCATCAAGATCGAGAAGGGCGTCTTCCCGTGGGCCGCCTCCGGCCGCGCGATCGCCAACGGCCGTGACGAGGGCTTCACCAAGCTCATCTTCGACGCCGAAACGCATCGCATCCTGGGCGGCAGCATCGTGGGCACCCACGCAGGCGACCTGATCAGCGAGCTGGCCTTGGCCGTGGAAATGGGCGCCGACGTCGTCGACATCGCCAAGACCATCCACCCGCACCCGACCCTGGGCGAATCGGTGGGCATGGCCGCGGAAGTCGCCGAAGGCGTCTGCACCGATTTGCCGCCGATGAAAAAGAAGTAACGCGCCGCGGCTTGCCGCACGCGCAGCAAAAAGCGCCGGCCCTTGCGAGGGTCCGGCGCTTTTTTTATCAGGGCGATTTCAGGCGTCGATCCGCCGGTACGAGCCGGGCGAAAAGCGCAAGGCGAGCGCCAGCAGGATGACTGCGCCAGCAAGCATGACGACCCAGGCCTCGGTCAAGCTCGAAAAGTGGTCTCGCAGCAAGCCCGCGAGCAGCGGCATGAAACTCGCGATCACGTAACCGCCGCCTTGCACGAACGCGGCCAGCATGCCCGCTTGCGCCGGGTCGTCCAGATGGTCCATCGCCACGATCAGCGACAGGGGAAAGAGCGCGCCGATACCCACGCCCAACAGCAGGCAAGCGAGAAACGCCAGCTTGAGCGGAGCAAGAATCAGGCAGGCCAGGCCGCCAATCAGGATGGCCAGGACGGTCGCCAGCGGCTTGCGCCGATCGGGAAACCTGCCGATCCACGCCGACACGGCCAGACCTGCCATCACCTCCGCCAGCGTCAGCCCGCCCAGCAGAAACCCCGCGGCGGAAGGTTCCCACCCCAGGCTGGTATAGAACGGCGGCAGCCACGCAAGCACCAACGTGTACGCCCCGGTGCCGATTCCGAAGAACAGCATCAGTTCCCACGCCCGCAGGTTGCGCCAGTAGCGGTGCGCCGCGGGAGGAGCAGAGCGGCTGCGTGGCGACGACTGACCGACGGACAGGCCCCGCGTGGCTTTCAACCACAGGGGCAGCGCGAGCAGGGCGGGCAGAGTCCAGAACGCCAATGCGACAGGCCACCCGAAGCTGCTTGCCAGCCCTGCGGCCCCAGCCGCGGCGACGGCCGCGCCTGCCATGATGCCGGTGGTGTAAAGCCCGAACACTCGTCCCATGTCGTGCGCGAAGTTGCGCTTGATGAACGCCGGCAGCAAGGTCTGCACCAACGCAATGCCCACGCCCGCCATGACTGCTGTCAGCAGCAACCCATACGTCTGCACGGCCATGTAGCGCGCCATGCAGGCGAGTGCAACCAACGCGATTCCCAGACCGATCCCGCTCCGTTCGTTGAACCAGCGGGCGACGTGCCTGCCTGCCAGCGCGCAGATCCCCATGACAAAAACAGGCAATGCCGTCAGCAGGCTTGCCTGCGTATTGGTGGCGCCGGTGGACTTCTGAATCATGTCCAGCAACGGCCCGATGGCCGCCAGCGCGGGCCGCAAGTTGAGCGCCACGGCCACGATGGCAATGATGGTCAGCAGCGGACGCAACCCCACACTCGTCATGGATATCTCGATATCAAGTAATTTGATGTCGAAGTATATCGACGGAACCACGGGCTCGGCAACGGGATATCATTGCCTCCAACGTGAATAGCTTCATGCAGAGACAACAATGAAAGATCGTGCAAGGCGGGCGCAAGAGGAATGGCAACGCGAACGGCCCGACATCGATGCCGGCGTGATGGCGCTGGTGGGTCGGCTGCTGGAAGCCACGCATCTGCTGGAGCGCAACTGGTTTTTGCCGCTGGCCGCGCAGTTCGAACTGCATCAAGGCGAGTTCGACGTCATCGCCACGTTGAGGCGGTCGGGCAATCCGTACGCCATGACGCCCACCGACCTGCACGAGGGCTTGATGCTGTCGTCGGGCGCGATGACCAGCCGGCTAGATCGGCTTGAACGCAAGGGTCTCATCGAACGCGTGCCATCTCCGAATGATCGGCGGAGCACGCTGGTGCGGCTCACGCCGGCTGGCCTGGCGCTCATCGACAAGGCCTTGCCGCTGCACGTGGCCAACGAACAGCAGGCGCTGTCCGCGTTGACGCAGAAGGAGCAGGCGCAGCTGGATGGGTTGCTGGCGAAGCTGATTGTGGGGTTGGGTAAGGGGCCGGCGGATTGAATGAGCGCGCTTCCCGGTGCCTTGGGGGAGTGGCAGCCAGATCGAGGAACGCGCGTCCCGGCGCGTTTTTTGTTTGTCGATCAGAAAAGAGCCGTACCGCCATGACGCGGCGATACATTTCCGCATCTGCAGATGCGGCCCATGAAAAAGCCGCCCATCGGGCGGCTAGTGTTCAACGCTGAACCTTGTGGCCTCTGGCCACGTGGCGCGTAGTCAAGCGTGCGTGTTGATGCGCGAGCCCAGCGTGCCGTCGATCGCCAGGACCGGCAGCGATTGCAGCAGCGTCGCGACCGAGTCGGCCTGTGCATTGATCGCCTTCTTCGTCACCGAGGCCTGCACCTCCATCATGAGGTTCGCATCGCGCAAGGCCAGGGCGGAATTGACGGTGTTGTTGACGGAAGCATCCATGGTCTAGGTGTCCTGGTGATGTGAGGCCACATCAGTGGCCGAGACAGTTGGCATTATGGGGCACGCCATTCGAATGATGCAAAACATTTCGCAATGATCGCGGGCGGCAGTGCATTGTGGCGCGGGTTCGTGGCGGGCATGTGACACGCGCCGCTCAATACGTCACGGTTGTCCCGGGCATTCCTTCACTTTGCCCCACCCCTGGTTCGGTTCGCAATATTGCTTGCGCGCGGTCCAGGCGCAGTCGGGACGCTCGAAGAAACCCAGCTCCGCGCAACGCGCCAATTCGCCATCGAGCTTCCCGACCCATGCCATCGGGTCTGTCGCGGGGATTTCGGTGATGCGCAGCGTCGACTGCGGCGCGGCGGGGGTGGGTTCAGTGGACGAGGCAGGCGGCGCCACGCGTTCCGAGACGGTGGGGGGCGCTGGCTGTGGTGGGGCGGGTGTGGAAGGAGCGGTTTCGGCTGCGGTCGGCGAAGCGGGAGCGCGAACGGGTCCGTTTGATGCGGGATCCAGCGGTTCCGTCGACGATGACGGGGAATCGGAAGACTTTTCCGCTTGCGCATTCGCGGGCGTGGATGCAGTGCGCTTGCCGGCAGTTTCTGCTTCCGACGCCAAGGGCGGCAGCGGCGTCAGAGGCACGCGCACCGGACTTGCGGCCGCCGCACCCGACGTGGCGGTGCTCGGCGAATTCCACGACACCACGAGCAGCACCAGCGCGCCATAGATGGCCAACGTGTAAATCACCGTCAGGGTCGCGCATCCCACATTGCGGCGGGTGATGGGCTCACCCTCGTCGCGCCCGAACAGGCTACGCCATCCCACCAGCGCCGCACCCGGCGCGGAGATCAGCCACCAGCACAGGCGCTTGAACCAGCCGGGTTCGTGCCGCGGCAGGGAAGCCTGCACCTGCGCAGCCAGCAACTCCCGCAAGGCGCGGTTTTCTTCGCGCAAACGCATGGTCTGCGTATCCACCGGCCCCTGGCCATCTGGATCCGGAGTGCCGTCGTGCTGCGTAGCGAGTGGATCGGGGGGCGTGGCGTTCATCGTGCGAAAAATATGGATACAAAGCGGGCGGAGGCAATTATGAAGGACGCGCGTAGGGGGGAACCGTCGAATAGGGCGGAAAATGGGGGGCTTGGCGTGGATTAGCCTGCCGTGCAGTCAGCGGCGACATGCCCGGTGGCGGAATTGGGTGACCG
>DALZRX010000356.1:0-4671 GCA_032015805.1 Achromobacter sp. | reverse complement strand
CCGCAGCGTGGCGGGCGCGACGGGCGACGCGGGCTGTTGAGCGGCCGCGTCGGGCGGGCTGCCGGCCAGGATTGCGATGCCGCCCGTGAGCGCCAACTGCACGAGGCGCGCCGAGCAGGTCAGGCGGGAGTTCGCCAGACGGCGGAAAGATGACGGCGACCGGGTGGCGGCAGGGACTGAAGAACGGGGCATGACGAACTATGTTCCGGTAAGGTTTATCGACGAGCCGTGCGATTGAATTCGCTCTCAATAGGGGAATCGAACGAGAACCTCAAAAGCGGAACCGACAGTGGTTGAATTTTTGGAATGCGGTGGCGCGAGCCGCTGGCAATGCGGCCAAGGGCCTGGCTGGAACGGGCTCTGGGATATGCGCCGCGCTGGATTGCGTCAGCGGCTTGAGAGAGAGGCGCTTCTTGGCTGGATGCTTACCCACCACGGCAAGGTGCGCTGGATGCGGATGGGCAGAACCGCTTCGAGCATGGCGAGCGCCCGGTCAGGATCGGTGGCGGGATAGCTGCCGATGACGGGCAGGTTGGCGATCTCGGGCGCAACGCGCAGCACGCCGCCCCGATAACGCTGCAGTTCGCGGGCGACATCCGCGAGCGGCGTGTTGTTGGTGACCAGCATGCCGCGCGCCCACGCTTCGCGTGCCGGGTCGGCGGATTGCGATGCGGCCAGCGCCTCGTCCGTGAATCGTGTCTGTTCACCCGTCTGCACCACGCGGGTGGCGCCGGTGACGGCGGTGCGCGCTTCGACGGCGCCCTTGTAGACCGCCACCAGCGTCTCATCGCCTTCGAGGCGCACGGTGAACCGGGTGCCGAGGGCGCGGACCCGACCTTGTGGCGTATCGACGACAAAGGGCCGCGTGGGATCGGCGGCCGTCTGTATCAATATTTCTCCGGCCACCAGGCGAAGCCGACGCAGGCCGTCGGCGTAATCCTCGTCGAAGGCGCTGCCGCTGCTCAGCCAGACCACGGATCCATCGGCCAGTTGGAGGCGGCGAACGTCGCCCGTTGGGCAGCGGTGATCGGCCGTCCACGCCAGCACCACGCCGGGCAAGGGAGTCAGACGCCAGGCAGCCAGACCGGACAAGCCCGTGCCCGCCAACGCAGCCAGGCCCAACAGCATCTGGCGGCGGCGCGCCATGCGGCTGTTGGCCGCGCAGAAGCCCTTGGCGGCTGCTTCGCGGCCAGGACTGGCCTGCACGGGCAGGAACTGGCTGCTGATGCGCTCGACGTAACGCCACGCCGTCCGATTTTCCTGGGCCCGATCAAGCCACGTCTGCCAGCGCCGGCGCTCGTCGGCCGTGGCCTCGCCGGAGCGCAGCAGCGCAAACCATTCAGCGGCCTGTTCGAGCGCCTGGTGGGAAGGCTCGATGGCCGGCTGCGCACCGGACGTGCCGGCCCTCATGCCAATCCGCCCCGACCGGTCATGCCGCGCCCGTCGTCAGCGGCGCCACGGGATGCGCGGGCTGCTGCGGGTCAGTGACCACGGACCGCGCTTCCAGCATCAGGCAGTGCAGCATGGCCTGGGCGACGTACTTGCGAACCATCCGGGTGGAGACGCCAAGTTCTTGCGCCACTTCCTTGTCCGACATTTCGCAGGCCACCGCCATGACAAACGCGTTGGCGGCCTTGACCGGCATGGTTCTCAGCATGCCGTCGATTTCCAGCAGCGCCTGGATCACGATGACCTGATGCTCGGCTGACGGGGCCAGGGCCTCGGGCCGTGCGGCCAGCTCTTCCAGCCACATCTGCTCGATCTGGCGGCGCCGCCACAGGTCCACGCACATTCCGTTCGCCATGGCGCGCAGATAGGCGCGGGCCTCGGGTGCGCTGTCAAAGCGGCGGGGTTTCTGGATAAGGCGCACGAAAGCATCGTGCGCCAGGTCAGCCGCGTCACCCGAATTTCCCAGGCGGCGGCGCAGCCACCCATGAAGCCATCCGTGATGGTGGGTGTACAGGGATTCGATATGGGAAGACGGCTTCTCGCTGGCCACGGCGGTAGAGGGACCTCGAGCCCTCCAGGGACGCTCGAAATCTAAATAAGAATTACTCCCAAGTATGATGAAAATGGCCCCATTTTGCAACGTGCATTGCCCGGCCCGCGAACACCGCGCTTTCTCCGACGCGGACTGACAACTGAAATCAATTGTTTCGCACCTTCTTGCCCTCGGTGTAACCGGCCACCGTTATCCGGCCCCAAATTCAGTTGGCGAGGTACGTGGGCATTGGGTTCCCACGCCGGACTGCGCTCGTCCACGCGTCGCTGGACGATAGGAATGGCTCGACATAGTCCGACACATATTACGAATGCTTTCAAGACACAATAAACGCAAGAAAATGCCACCGGCGTTGGAGGCCTATTCTCGCCATGAAAGTCTTGTCCATATTCGGCACGCGTCCCGAGGCCATCAAGATGGCTCCGCTGGTCACTGCGCTGCACAACGAGCCGCAGATTCACAGCGTGGTCTGCGTCACGGGGCAGCACCGCGAAATGCTCGATCAGGTGCTGGCGCTCTTTGACCTGAAGGCGCAGCACGATCTGGACATCATGGTTCCCAACCAGACCCTGAATGGACTGTACGCCCGCTTGATTGCCCGGGTGGACGGCGTGCTGGAGGCGGAGAAGCCGGATTGCGTGCTGGTCCATGGCGACACGAGCACGGCGTCGGCATGCGCGCTGGCGTCCTTTCACCGGCGCGTGCGCATCGGTCACGTGGAGGCCGGACTGCGCACCGGCAATCTCGCGATGCCTTTTCCCGAGGAAATGAACCGGCGCGTGGTCGATTCGATCGGCGATCTGCTGTTCGCGCCCACCGCGGAATCGCGCGGCAACCTGTTGCGCGAGAACCTGGGGGGCAGCATCACGGTGACCGGCAATACCGTGATCGACGCGCTGGCGTTGACCTGCGCCAAGCTGACCGCCGGCAGCGCCCTGACCCGCATGCTGCAGACCCGCTACGCCTGGCTGGACCCGAACCGCCGGCTCCTGCTGGTAACCGGACATCGGCGCGAGAGTTTTGGCGAGGGCTTCCGCAATATCTGCGCGGCGCTGGCCGACCTGGCGCGGCGCGCGGATCTGCAGATCGTGTATCCGGTGCACATGAATCCGCAGGTCCGCGGCGTCGTGATGGCGGAACTGTCCGGGCTCGCCAATGTTCACCTCATCGAGCCGCTGGATTACCTGGACTTTGTCTGGTTCATGCAGCGCTCGCACCTGATCCTCACCGACTCCGGGGGGGTCCAGGAAGAAGCGCCCTACCTGGGCAAACCGGTGCTGGTGATGCGCGACGTCACCGAGCGGCCCGAAGCGGTGCGGGCGGGCACGGTGGCGCTGGTGGGCACCGATACCCGGCGCATCGTCGCCGAGGTCAACCGGCTGCTCGATGACCCCGCGTTGCACGGGGCCTTCTCGCGGCGGATCAATCCGTACGGCGATGGCAAGGCCAGCCAGCGCATCGTCGATGCGCTCTGCGGCCGCACCGTATCCGAATTCACGCCTCAAGCGGCCGCTTCCACCTTTTTCTGATTTCTGCTGCGATGCCCTTCCTGCCTGGAGCCTTCATGCCCCTCTCCTCACAAGCAACCGATGTCCGTACGTTGTGCCGCGCGCTGGTCGCGGCAGGGCTGCTGGCGCCGCTGGCCGCGCTGGCCAGTCCGGCCGGCGATGCGCTGCGCCGGCTGCAGAGCGACGACATGGTGACGCGCAGCACGACGCTGGAAGACCTGGGCATCAGTGAACCGGTTGTCCTGTCGAACAGCGATGCGCGGCAGGAGTTCTACCTGCCGGTGCCGCGCGGCGTGCCGATTACGGACGGCAGGCTGGATTTCGACGCCCGCTACACCAAGGGCGAACCGGGACGGACCAGCATGGTGTTGTGGCTGGACGGCGTGCCGCAGAGTGCGCAGCGCATCGCCGACGGCGAAGGTTCCGCCAGCCGGGGCATCGGTGTCGAGCGGCGCACGCGCGAATCGGGCTTTCTGCGCGTGGGCGTGGACTGGCAGTCCGACATCGCGCTGCGCCACTGCGAAAGCAACCGCGCCACGGGCAACGCTCTGACGATCTCGCCGCAGACGCGGCTGACCTACCGCTACGACGCGTCCGCGATCAACAGCCTGGACGACGCCTGGGGTTCGCTGCCCGGCAAGCCGGTGCTCATGGTCGCCAGCCGCAAGCTGGACCAGCAGGCCTTTGACAGCGCATGGCGCCTGGGCGTGGCGATGGAGCGCAGCGGCAAGCGGGTGGCGGTCCGGGCCTTCCCGGCGGTGGGCGAAGAGGTCGACACGCGCGGATTGCAGGCCCCGGCCGGACTGGGGCAGGTGCCAGCGTTTGCCGCACTGGCCGGCAAGGACACGCACAAGCTCGCCAACCCGGCGGAAATCGGCGCCCTGCTCGTGATGGGCGCACCGGCCGTTGCCGGCGATGTGGTCATCGCCGACGCGGCGCTGACCCAAAAATACAACGAGGCGCTGGACGCCTTGCAGGCGCAACTCGCCTCGGACCCGGACGCGGCGGACGCCTTCAAGGCATGGCGCCAGCAGCGCATGCCGCTAGCGGGCGCTGGCCTGCCGTCCAAGGAAATACGGCTCGTCAGCCTGGGCCGCCAGGCGGTGATTGCCGTCGCCGCCGACGCGGGCGCGCAGGGCGCCGGCGTCTTCGATACGGCAT
>DALZRX010000355.1:0-4687 GCA_032015805.1 Achromobacter sp. | reverse complement strand
GGCGCGCCTGCCGTCCTCGCGGGCGGCGTCGAGCTGGTGTCGCAGATCCGCACGCGCGACGACGGCGTGAGCGGCATGGACCCGTGGATCGTGGCCAACAAGCCCGAACTCTATCTGCCCATGATCGAAACCGCCGACATCGTGGCGGCGCGCTACGGCATCAGCCGCGAGGCGCAGGACCGCTTTGCCGCGCAAAGCCAGGCCCGCACCGAGGCCGCGCAGGCCGCTGGCCGGTACCGCGAGGAGATCGTTCCGGTCACGACCACCATGTCCGTCACGGACCGCGCGACGGGCACCGTTACCGAACGCGAAGTGACCGTGGACAAGGACACCTGCAACCGTCCCGGCACCACCTATGAGGCGCTGGCCGCCCTCGCCCCCGTGCGGGGTGAAGGCCAATTCGTCACGGCGGGCAATGCCTCGCAATTGTCGGACGGCGCGGCCGCTTGCGTGCTGATGGAAGCGGCCGAAGCGCAGCGCGCCGGCATCCGCCCCCTGGGCGCGTTCCGGGGCCTGGCCATCGCAGGCTGCGAGCCGGACGAGATGGGTATCGGCCCGGTCTACGCCGTGCCCAAGCTGCTGGCGCGCCACGGACTGAAGGTGCAGGACATCGACCTGTGGGAACTGAACGAAGCGTTTGCATCGCAGGCGTTGTACTGCCAGGAAAAGCTGGGCATCCCCATGGACCGCCTGAACGTGGACGGCGGCGCCATTGCATTGGGCCATCCGTTCGGCGTCACCGGTGCGCGACTTGCCGGCCACATCCTGATCGAAGGCCGCCGCCGCGGCGCCCGCTACGCCGTCGTCACGATGTGCATCGGCGGTGGCATGGGCGCGGCCGGCCTGTTTGAAATCTATTGAGAGACCCGCATGGACCTGGAATTCACCCCTGAAGAAATCGCCTTTCGCGACGAAGTGCGCGCCTTTCTGGACGCCAAGCTGCCTCGCCGTCTGGCGGACAAGGTCGGCGAAGGCAAGCTGCTGACGCGCGACGACATGACCGAATGGCATGCCATCCTGAACGCGCAGGGCTGGCTGGCCACGCACTGGCCCGCGGAATACGGCGGCACCGGCTGGAGCGCCGCGCAGAAATACATTTTCGACAATGAATGCGCGCTCGCGAACGCACCGCGCATCGTGCCCTTCGGCCTGAGCATGCTGGGACCGGTGCTGATCAAGTACGGCACCGAGGCGCAGCGCCGCCACTGGCTGCCGCGCATCCTGGACGGCTCGGACTGGTGGTGCCAGGGCTATTCCGAACCCGGCGCCGGCTCGGACCTGGCCTCGGTCAAGACCACCGCCGTGCGCGACGGCGACCACTACGTCGTCAACGGCCAGAAGACCTGGACCACGCTGGGCCAGTACGCCAACATGATCTTCTGCCTGGTGCGCACCTCGAACGAGGGCCGGCGCCAGGAAGGCATCAGCTTCCTGCTGATCGACATGGCCAGCCCGGGCGTGCAGGTGCGCCCCATCATCACGCTGGACGGCGAGCATGAAGTCAACGAGGTGTTCTTCTCGGACGTGCGGGTGCCGGTCGAGAACCTGGTGGGTGAGGAAAACCGCGGCTGGACCTGCGCCAAGTACCTGCTGACCTATGAGCGCACCAACATCGCCGGCGTCGGCCAGTCGACCGCCGCGCTGGAACGCCTGAAGGCGGTGGCCGCCAGCCAGAAGAAGAACGGCCGCCCGCTGGCCGAGGATCCCGACTTCGCCGCGCGCCTGGCGCGGGTGGAGATCGAACTGGCCAACATGCGCACCACCAACCTGCGCGTGGTGGCGGCGGTGGCCGGCGGCGGCGCGCCCGGCGCCGAAAGCTCGATGCTGAAGATCCGCGGCACCCAGATCCGCCAGGAGATCACCGCGCTGAACCGCCGCGCCATGGGGCCCTACGCCCGCCCGTTCGTGGCCGAGGCCCTGCACGACGGCTACGACGCCGCGCCCATCGGCCCGGAAGGCGCCGACAGCGCCGCGGCGCAGTACTTCAACAACCGCAAGCTGTCGATCTTCGGCGGCTCCAATGAAATCCAGAAGAACATCATCTCCAAGATGATCTTGGGACTGTAAGGGCTGGCCATGAATTTCGAACACACCGAAGACCGGCGCATGCTCTCGGACATGCTGCGCCGTTTTGTCGCCGAGCAGTACGACTTCGCCACGCGCATGCGCCACGCTGAATCGCCGCAGGGCTACAGCCCCGAGTTCTGGCGCCGCTACGCTGACCTGGGCGCCATCGGCGCACTGTTTACCGAGGCCGACGGCGGGTTGGGCGGCGCGGGCTTCGACATTTCCGTCGTCTTTGAAGCGCTGGGCCGCGGGCTGGTCGTCGAACCGTTCCTGGATGCCGTCATGGTCGGAAGCGCCATCGCCGCGGCCGGCACACCGGCGCAGCGCGAGGCGCTGGAGGGGCTGATCGCGGGCGGACTCACCGCAGCGCTTGCCCATGCCGAGCCGGACGCCGGCTATGACCTCAACCACGTGCGGACCCGCGCTGAACGCAGCGCCGACGGCTGGCTGCTGGACGGCGCCAAGGGGGTCGTCTATGCAGGCGAACACGCGGACCTCTTCCTGGTATCCGCGCGTACGTCGGGCGACGAGGACGACGAAGCAGGGATCAGCCTTTTCCTGGTAAGCCAGGGCACTCCTGGCCTTTCGGTCCGGGGATACGGACTGATCGACGGCGGGCGCGCCGCGGAGCTGGTGCTGGACAAGGTGCAACTGGGTCCCGACGCCCTGCTCGGCGAGGCAGGCGCCGGCCACGCACTGCTGGAACGTGCGGTCGGCCGCGGCATTGTGGCCCTGTGTTCCGAAGCCGTGGGTGCGATGGACTGCGCGCGCGACGCCACCCTGGAGTACCTGCGCACGCGCCGCCAGTTCGGCGCGCCGCTCGGCAGTTTTCAGGCCCTGCAACACCGCATGGCCGACGTGTTGCTGGAAATAGAACAGGCCCGCTCCGCGGTCATCAACGCGGCTGCCGCCGTCGACCACCCCGATCGCGCCACGCGCGAACGCGCCTTGTCAGCCGCCAAGGTCACCATTGGCCGCATCGGTACGCTGGTGGCCGAGGAATGCATCCAGCTTCATGGCGGTATCGGCATGACGTGGGAGTTGCCCCTGGCGCACTACGCCAAGCGCCTGATCATGATCGACCACCAGTTGGGCGACGAAGACCACCACCTGCGCCGCTACATTGCGCTGGGACAGGCATGAGCACGGACGCACTGCCATGATCGAATCCGCTTCCTCGACGCGCTCGCGGCCCTTCGCCGCGCCCTTCCCGGTGCGCACCTCGCAGGACGTCCAGCGCCTGCAGGCCCGGCCACTGGACGAAACGTTGATGGTGCAGAGCACCTACGAGATCTTCTGCAATTCCGCGGCCGCATTCGGCGACCGGCGGGCGCTGACCTTCCTGCGCAGCGCGGACCCGGCCGACGATGCGATCAGCTGGACCTACCGCGAGCTGCTGGCCGGCATCCACCAGACCGCCAACCTCCTGCACAGCCTGGGCATCCGCGAAGGCGATGCCGTGGGCGTGCTGCTGCCCGGTTGCCTGGAATACCATCTGGCGCTGTGGGGCGGCGAGGCGGCGGGCATCGTGCAGCCGCTCAATCCACTCCTGACCGAAGACAAACTGGCGTCGCTGATGACGACGGCGCGCGCGAAGGCGTTGATCGCCTACGGCTCCGACGTGGAATGCGGCTCCTGGTCCAAGGCGCTGCGCCTGATGGAACGTGTGCCAACGCTGAAGACGCTGCTGCGCGTGGCGCCGTGGCATGAGGCCGGGACCGACCGGCCCGCGCTGCCGGACTGCGCGCTGGACTTCAACACCGCCCGCGCCGCCCAGCCCTCCGACCGGCTCATCAGCGAACGCATCATCGGCGCCAGCGACGTGGCGGCCTATTTCCATACGGGCGGCACCACGGGTGCGCCCAAGCTCGCCATTCATACGCACGCCAACCAGGTGTTCTCCGCCTGGGCCGCCGTGCAATTGCAGAACGCCGGCCCGGGCGACGTGGTGATCAACGGCTATCCGCTCTTTCACGTGGCGGGCGTGCTGCCCGCCTCGCTGGCGGCGCTGTCGGCAGGCGTCGAAACCGTCATCCCCACCACCCTGCTGCTGCGCAACCGCGACGTGCTCCGCAATTACTGGCGCCTCGTCGAAAAGCACCGCGCCACGTCGCTGCAAGGCGTACCCACCATCCTTGCCGCCCTCGCCGAAGTGCCGCTGGCCGGCGCCGACATTTCGTCGCTGCGCTATTGCCGCACGGGCGCCGCACCCCTGCCCGCCGAGCTGGCCGCGCGTTTCAAGCGCCTGTTCGGCCTGCATGTCAGTGAAAGCCTGGGCATGACCGAGATGGCGGGCATCACCTCGATCTCGCCGCCCGGCTGCGAGTTCCCTGTCAATTGCGTGGGGTTTCCGCTGCCGTACGTGCAGGTGCGCATCGTCGGGCTGGACATGCCCGCGGGCCAACCCGCACGCGAACTGCCGCCCGGCACGCCGGGCATGGTGCTGATCAAGGCGCCCAACGTCATTCCGGGATTCCTGGATCCTGTAGACACCGCGCGCGCCTTCACCGAAGACGGCTGGCTGATCAGCGGCGACGTCGGTTTCATGGACGCCGAGGGCCGCCTGCATCTGCAGGGCCGCGCCAAGGACCTGATCATCCGGGGCGGCCACAACATCGAT
>DALZRX010000354.1:0-4700 GCA_032015805.1 Achromobacter sp. | reverse complement strand
GCAGCGCGATCTGGGCCTGACCTATGTCTTCATCTCGCACGACCTGAGCGTCGTGCGACACATCAGCCACCGCGTGGCCGTGATGTACCTGGGCAAGATCGTCGAGCTCGGCACCCGCGACGCGATCTTCGATCGCCCGGCCCACCCCTACACGCGTGCGCTGCTCGCAGCCGTGCCGTCCGCCCGGCAGGGCGAGCGCACGCCGGTCGAAGTCCTGAAGGGCGAGATTCCAAGCCCGTTGTCGCCGCCGTCCGGATGCGCATTCCGGACCCGTTGCCCGATGGCGCAAGCGCGTTGCGCCGAAGAAGTGCCCCAGCCACGCCAGGTCGCCGCCGAACAGCAGGTCGCCTGCCACTTTGCCTGATTCCACTCTGCCGGAGAACCGCATGTCCCAGCCCGACGTCACCCCGTTTGACTACATTCTTGCCGGCGGCACCGTCATCGACGGCACCAATGCGCCCGGCCAGCGCGCCGACGTGGGCGTACGCGGCGACCGGATCGCCGCCGTAGGCGACCTGTCCGGCAGCGCCGCGCACCGCCGCATCGACGTCACTGGCAAGGTGGTGGCCCCCGGCTTCATCGACTCGCACACGCACGACGACAACTACCTGCTCAAGCGCCGCGACATGACGCCCAAGATTTCGCAGGGCGTCACTACCGTCGTGACGGGCAACTGCGGCATCAGCCTGGCGCCGCTTGCCCACGCCCATGCCAGTCCGCCCGCGCCGCTGGACCTGCTGGACGAAGGCGGATCCTTCCGCTTCGAGCGCTTCTCCGACTACCTGGACGCGCTGCGCGCCACGCCTGCCGCCGTCAACGCGGCCTGCATGGTCGGTCATTCCACGCTGCGCGCGGCCGTCATGCCCGACCTGCAGCGCGCCGCCACGGCTGACGAAATGCAGGCCATGCAGACGCTGGCCGACGACGCCCTGGCCAGCGGCGCCATCGGCATCTCCACCGGCACCTTCTACCCGCCGGCGGCGCAGGCGACCACCGAAGAGATCATCGAAGTCTGCCGCCCCCTCAACACGCATGGCGGGATCTACGCCACCCACATGCGCGACGAGGGCGAGCACATCGTGCAGGCGCTGGAAGAGACCTTCCGCATCGGCCGCGAACTGGACGTGCCCGTCGTGATCTCACACCACAAGGTCATGGGCCAGCCCAACTTCGGCCGTTCGGCCGAAACCCTGCCGCTGATCGAGGCCGCGATGGCAACGCAGGACGTCTCACTGGACGCCTACCCCTACGTGGCGGGTTCCACCATGCTCAAGCAGGACCGCGTGCTGCTGGCCGGCCGCACCATCATCACGTGGTGCAAGCCGTTTCCCGAGCTCAGCGGCCGTGACCTGGACGAGGTCGCCGCCGAACGCGGCAAGTCCAAATACGACGTGGTGCCCGAGCTGCAACCCGCCGGCGCCATCTACTTCATGATGGACGAGCCCGATGTGCAGCGCATTCTCAAGTTTGGTCCCACGATGATCGGCTCGGACGGCCTGCCCCATGACGAACGTCCGCATCCCCGCCTGTGGGGCACCTTCCCGCGGGTACTGGGGCATTATTCGCGAGACCTGGGCCTGTTCCCGTTGGAGACCGCCGTCTGGAAGATGACGGGGCTGACCGCCGCCAAGTTCGGCTTGGCCCAACGCGGCCAGGTGCAGCCTGGCTATTACGCCGACCTCGTGGTCTTCGACCCCGCCACCGTCGCCGACGCCGCCACCTTCGAGCGTCCCACCGAACGCGCGGCCGGCATTC
Source organism: Achromobacter sp. (assembly GCA_032015805.1). Lineage (GTDB taxonomy): Bacteria > Pseudomonadota > Gammaproteobacteria > Burkholderiales > Burkholderiaceae_B > Achromobacter. The sequence continues at coordinate 2,945 of DALZRX010000354.1, read as the reverse complement.
ACTCGGTCTACGTCAACGGCGCCCCCGTCTGGGAAGACCAGGCCTTCACTGGCCAGCACGCCGGCCGCGTCCTCGCACGGAACGCCGCATGAGCGCCCGCAAGCTGCACCTTGCCGTCGCGCAGCTTGGCCCCGTCCAACGCAGCGACACGCGCGTCCAGGTCGTGCGCCGGCTGATCGATCTGCTGGAGGATGCCCACAGCCGCGGCGCGGCCTGGGTAACGTTTCCGGAACTGGCGCTGACCACGTTCTTCCCGCGCTGGTCCATCGACGATCCTGCCGAGGTGCAGGCGTTCTTCGAAACCGAAATGCCCGGCCCCTTGACCCGTCCGCTCTTCGATGCGGCGCGCGACAGGGGCATCGGCTTCTATCTGGGCTATGCCGAACTTGCGGACGGCGTGCAGTACAACACCAGCATCCTGGTCGGCCGCGACGGCAGCATCGTCGGCAAATACCGCAAGATCCATATCCCGGGCGACGCGCAGACCGTCGACGGCGCGCCGTTGCAGCACCTGGAAAAGAAGTATTTTGCGGTCGGCGACCTGGGATTTCCCGTGTGGCAAACCCCGGACGCCGCCATCGGCATGTGCATCTGCAACGACCGCCGCTGGCCAGAGACATTTCGCGTCATGGGCCTGCAGGGCGTGGAAGTCGTCATGGCGGGCTACAACACGCCGTCCGGCTACGTGCAATGGAACGAGCCCATCCATCTGCGCATGCACCACCACCTGCTGTCCCTGCAGGCGGGCGCCTATCAGAACGCCTGCTGGGTCGCCGCCGCCGCCAAGGCGGGCATCGAGGAAGGCAATCCCATGATCGGCGGCTCGTGCATCGTCGCGCCCACGGGAGAAATCATGGTGCGCACCTTCTCCGAAGACGACGAGGTCATCAACTTCGTCTGCGACCTGTCAGCGTCGGCGCACTACCGCGCCAACATCTTCAACTTCGCCGCCCACCGCCGGCCCGAGCACTACCGGATGATCGTGGAACGCACCGGCGCCCAGCCGCCCGCCTGAACCCGCCCACCCCTTACAATCCGGCTACACGCGGCGGGGCTTGCGGGCCCTGCCCCCGCCCTCAACCCTTGAAGCCACGCCCCTACATGGCCCCAACCGGCAACACGTCCCCGCCCGAAATCGTGGGCAAGGAAGAAATGGGCGCTCGCCTGCGCGCCGAGCGCAAGGCCAGGAAGATGACCTTGCAAGCGCTGTCCAAGGCCAGCGGCATTGCGGTATCGACGCTATCGAAGGCCGAGCTCGGCCAGATCGCTCTGAGCTACGAAAAATTTGCCGCCCTGGCCCGCGCGCTCGACATCGACATGACGCGCATGTTCATGCTGCGCGACGCCGCGCAGGCTGCGGTCGCGCCCACCTTCGTCAAGAACCGCCTCAGCGACGCCCGCGACTACATCACCGAGAACTACCATTACCGCCTGCTGATGGGCGAATACCCCGGCAAGAAGATGCTGCCGATGGTCGCCATGATCGACTCGCGCAAGGTTGTGGAGTTCGAGGACTACATCCGCCATCCGGGGCAGGAATTCGTCGTGGTGTTGTCGGGAAAGGTCCGCATCCAGTTCGAGAACGGCGACAGCGTGGTGCTGAACCGGCTGGAGTCGGCGTACTTCGACAGCAGCATCGGTCACGTGTATCTGTCGCTCAGCAGAAAGCCGGCCGAGGTACTGGCCGTCTGCAGCGATATGGAGGATGTGCCGGAGCGCTTGAAGGGGTGAAGGTCTAGTGCCGGCGGCGTTCGCTGGCGGCCATGAGCTTCTTGGCCATGGTGTCGTATCGGCGCAGTATCCGGCGGCCGTTCAGCGTCTTGCTCCAGGAATACACCGGGATCAGTTGCTTGGAGCCGTACCCGTCCACCAGATACATGCCTTCCCGTCCGTTGGAATTGAAGCCCACGACGATGTTGCTGGCGCTGACGTCATTGAAGATCACGTGCGCGTCGACCAGCGCCATGATGAATTCGTGCAAGCGGTAGCGTAGTTCCGGCGAGAAGCCCTGCCGCGCCACGACTTCCTTCAGTGTGGGCGCCAGGTTCCCCTGGGCGTCGACGATGCGCTCGACCACCAGCCCCAGGCCCTTCGAGGTCAACACCAGGCCGAAGATGCGCGCCATCAGCGGGTTGCCCAGGGTCGCGCCTTGTTGCCCCATGGAAGCGATGTACTCGACGGTTTCGGCGATGAACACCCGATGCGAATCGTCCCGTTGAAAACGCTTGTACCAAGGACGCTTTCGGTCAGCCTGGCTGCGGCGCACGCCATTGACGATTTTGATAAGCAGCGAATCGTCGGCGGGATGCAGATACACGTCGCGCTCGCTGCCGGCCGCGGCGATGGACAGCGGCTTCAGGTCCAGAATCTCGAAGGGACTCGCGGATCCCGCAGGCGCGAACTCCAGCCTGGGAATGACTTCGAGGCCATTCCAGGGCGTGGGTGCTTCGGCTACGGTCGGCCGGACCGATACATTCAGCATGACCGGAGACCCGGCACATGCCGCCGTGTCGCGGCATGGGGATGCGGTCGGCCAAGCCGATTCAGATTCGGGGATGTGAAGGTCGTGGAGAACATTAAGGTTGATGAGGCAATTCTCTGCGCGAGCGAGAGATTGCAATATTGTCTTGATAGTGGACTGGCCACATGTTATTCGCGGTAACGCTCTGGCACAAGCAAGCCGCGGCGCGACGCAATACGGGTTTCCCACGAAATACCGCGTTTTCCCCGCGATATCCGGCCGATTTCCAGCTAATGCCCGCTTTGTTCCAGTATCTGGAAATCTGTATTCCAGTCTGATTTTTCGAGAAGTTTGGCGATAGCGTGCCAACTGCACAACAAAAAACCCGCATTCTCCGGAGAGAGATGCGGGTTCTTCGTGAGGAATTCTATGGTGCCGACGGCGAGACTCGAACTCGCACAGCTTTCGCCACTACCCCCTCAAG
>DALZRX010000353.1:0-4713 GCA_032015805.1 Achromobacter sp. | reverse complement strand
CCGTGGCCGCGAGGACGGCCTCGACGGTGCCTTCGCCGCCGTCGGCCATCGGCACGCACACCGTGTGTGCGCCGGGAAAGGCGGCCTTGACGCCGCGCGCAATGGCCGCCGCCGCATCGGGCGCGGAAACGCTTTCTTTGAACGAGTCGGGAGCGATGACGATTTTCACGGGTTTTCGATGGACACGTTGAGGTCGATGTGTCGCCCATGATACCCGTGAGAACGCGGCCGTCGTACCATAGCGCTTTCGTTGTTTTTGCGAGAGTGGACCGCCATGCCTGTATTGCGCCGCACCAAAATTGTCGCCACCCTGGGACCCTCGACCTCGTCGCCCGAACGCATCGACGCGCTGATCCGCGCGGGACTGGATGTGGCGCGGCTGAACTTCTCGCACGGCAGCGCGGACGATCACCGCGAACGCGCGCGCCTGGTGCGCGAGATCGCCGCCAAGCAAGGCCGGTACGTCGCGATCATGGGCGACCTGCAGGGACCCAAGATCCGCATCGCGCGCTTTGTCGACAAGCTGGTGCAGTTGCAGGTGGGCCAGCCGTTCACGCTGTCGCGCGTGCATCCCAAGGAGGCGGGCACGTCCAGCATCGTTGGGATCGATTACCCGGAACTCGTGACCGATTGCCGCGTGGGCGACGAACTGCTGCTCGATGACGGCCGCGTCGTGCTGGTCGTGGACCGCGTCGAGGGCGACGAAGTCCACACCACCGTCACGGTGGGAGGCCCGTTGTCGAACAACAAGGGCATCAATCGCCGCGGCGGCGGCCTGTCCGCGCCCAGCCTGACCGACAAGGACCGCGTCGACATCAAGCTGGCCGCCGAAATGGAGCTCGACTACGTGGCGGTGTCATTCCCCCGCTACGGCAGCGACATCGACGAGGCGCGCACCCTGCTCGCCGCGGCCGGCAGCCAGGCCTGGATCATCGCCAAGATCGAGCGCGCCGAGGCGGTGGCCGACGACGAAGCCCTGGACTCGCTCATCCGCGCAAGCGACGGCGTCATGGTGGCGCGCGGCGATCTGGGCGTGGAAGTGGGCGACGCGGAATTGGTGGGCATCCAGAAGCGCATCATCCAGCACGCGCGCACGCTGAACAAGGTCGTCATCACCGCCACGCAGATGATGGAGTCGATGATCTCCAGCCCCATGCCGACCCGCGCCGAAGTCTCCGACGTGGCCAACGCGGTGCTGGACTACACCGACGCCGTCATGCTGTCGGCCGAAAGCGCCTCGGGCCAGTATCCGGTCGAAACCGTGCAGGCCATGGCCCGCGTGTGCCTGGGCGCCGAAAAGCACCCGACCTCGACGAAGTCGCACCATCGCATGGGCGAGACCTTCACCCGCTGCGACGAGACCATCGCGCTGGCGGCCATGTATGCGGCCAACCACTTCCCCGGCGTGAAGGCCATCATCGCGCTGACCGAAAGCGGCCATACGCCGTTGATCATGTCGCGCATCCGCTCGGGCGTGCCGATCTACTGCTACAGCCCGCACAGCGTGACGCAGAACCGCGTGACGATGTTCCGCGGCGTGTACACGATTCCGTTCTCGCCATCGGACTACGATCCCGCGGATCTCTCCAACGCCGCCATCGACGAGCTGCGCAAGCGCAACCTCGTGCAGACGGGCGACTGGGTGATCCTGACCAAGGGCGATTTCTACCGCGACAGCGGCGGCACCAACGGAATGAAGATCCTGCTGGTGGATTGAGATGAGGCGGGGCGCGGACCGGCGCTGAACGCCGGCGCCCGCGCCGCGGGTCCCGGATCGATATCGGCCGCGGCGCCCCGAGCGCCTAGCCGAAAAACCAGTAGCAGACGCCGATCGCGGCCAGCACGCCGGCCAGATCGGCGACCAGCGCGCACCCGACGGCGTGGCGGGCGCGCAGGATGCCCACCGAGCCGAAATACACCGCCAGCACGTAGAACGTGGTTTCGGTGCTGCCCTGCACGACAGCGGACAGCAGCGCCGGAAAGCTGTCCACGCCGAAGTGCGTCATGGTCTCCAGCATCATCGCGCGCGCGGCGCTGCCCGAGAACGGCTTGACCAGCGCGGTGGGCAGCGCGTCCACGAAGCGCGTGTCCCAGCTTGCCTGGTCGGCCAGCCAGCGGATGCCATCGAGCAGGAAGTCCAGCGCGCCCGACGCGCGCAGCACGCCCACGGCGCACAGCATCGCCACCAGATAGGGCAGCAGGCTCTTGGCGATGTCGAAGCCTTCCTTGGCGCCTTCGATGAAGGCCTCGTACACAGGCACCTTCTTCCAGGCGCCCACGATCAGAAACGCCAGCAGGATCCCGAACAGCGTCAGGTTGCCCATCAGCGAGGACAGCGATGCGATCGCGGCCGCCGACATGCTGGCCAGCAACGCCATGAAGCCCCCCAGCACCAGCGCCGCGCCGCCCAGCCACAGCATGATGACGGGATCGGACAGACGCAGGCGCTGGCACAACGCCACCGCCAGAAAGCCGGCCAGCGTCGACGCGCTGGTGGCCAGCAGGATGGGCAGAAAGACCAGGGTGGGATCGGGCGCGCCCTGCTGCGCGCGGAACATGAACAGCGTGACGGGCAGCAGCGTCAGCGACGACGCATTGAGCACCAGAAACAGGATCTGCGCGTTGCTCGCGGTATCCGGCTTGGGATTGAGCGACTGAAGCTCGCGCATGGCGCGCAGGCCGATGGGTGTGGCGGCATTGTCCAGGCCGAGCGCGTTGGCCGCGAAGTTCAGCGTGATCAGGCCGACGGCCGGATGATTGCGGGGCACTTCGGGCATCAGGCGCGCAAACAGCGGCCCCAGCACGTGCGCCAGCTTTTCGACGAGGCCCGCGCCCTCGGCAATGCGCAGGAAACCCAGCCATAGCGTCAGCGTGCCAAAGAGCAGCACCATCACGTCGACGGACACGCGCGCCATGTCGAACAGGCTGGCAACCATCTGGCGAAAGACCTCGGGATCTCCGATGACCAGCCAGCGGTACAGCGCGGCCGCGGCGGCGGTAAGGAAGAAGCCAAGCCAGAGTTTGTTCAGCATGCGGACGTGCCCGGACAGCGGTTGGTTGCGCATCTGCGCGGCGACGCCCATTGTCGCAGAGTCGGTAAGCCGCAGCTTGGCCGGGCGGCGCCAATTCTGGTACTTTGGCCCGATACGTCTTGTAGCGAACAACAGGGGGATTCATGGATTTCAACGCCTGGCGCCGGCGCCGCATTTCGGAACCCGCGTACCGCTGGGCGCGCAATGCGATGCCGGCCATGTCGGCCACCGAGCGCGAAGCCATCGAGGCCGGCGACAGTTGGTGGGACGCCGACCTGTTCACGGGCAACCCCGATTGGCGCAAGCTGCAGAGCGTGCCTACCGCCACCCTGACACCGGATGAACAGCGGTTCATCGACGGCCCGGTGCGCGAGCTGTGCGGCATGCTGGACGAATGGGACATTTCCTGGAACCGGCGCGATCTGCCGCCGCAGGTCTGGGAGTTCCTGAAGACGCAGCGCTTCTTCGGCATGATCATCCCGCGCCGTTACGGTGGCCTGGGCTTCTCGCCCTACGCGCACTCCGAGGTGGTGCGGCGTATCTCCGCTTATTCCATCACGGCGGGCGTCACCGTCATGGTGCCCAATTCGCTGGGGCCCGGCGAACTGCTCATGCAGTTCGGCACGCCCGCGCAGCGCGATTACTGGCTGCCGCGCCTGGCTGATGGCCGTGAGGTTCCGTGCTTCGGCCTTACCAGCCCCGAAGCCGGTTCGGACGCCGCCTCGATGGTGGATACCGGCATCGTGTGCCGCCAGGTCGTGGACGGGCGCGAGCTCATCGGCATCCGGCTCAACTGGCACAAGCGCTACATCACACTTGGGCCGGTGGCCACGGTGCTGGGACTGGCGTTCAAGATGTCCGATCCCGACGGTATCCTGGGCGGCGCCAAGGACATCGGCATCTCCGTGGCGCTCGTGCCCACCGAGGCGCCCGGCGTCGAGATCGGCCGCCGCCATCTGCCCGCCATGCAGGTCTTTCAGAACGGGCCGAACTCGGGGCGCGACGTCTTCGTGCCCCTGGATGCGCTGATCGGCGGCGTCGAGCGCGCCGGGCAGGGCTGGCAGATGCTCATGAGCGCGTTGGCCGCCGGGCGCGGCATTTCCCTGCCGTCGCTATCGGCCGCCGCCACGGCAATGTGCGCGCACACCACCGGCATGTACGCCCGGGTGCGCGAGCAGTTCGGCATCCCGATCGGCAAGTTCGAAGGCGTGCAGGAACGGCTGGCCAGCCTGGCGGGCAACGCCTATCTGGTCGAAGCCGCGCGCCGTCTGACCTGCGCCGCGCTCAACCAGGGCGTCAAGCCCGCGGTCGTCTCCGGCATCATGAAATACCACGCCACCGAACGCATGCGCATGTCGGTGAACGACGCGATGGACGTGCATGCGGGCCGCGCCGTCATGGACGGCCCCAGCAACTACCTGGGGTCCCTGTACCGCGCCGTGCCCATCGCCATCACGGTCGAGGGCGCCAACATTCTCACGCGCAACCTGATCATCTTCGGGCAGGGCGCCATCCGCGCCCATCCGTACCTGATGCCGGAAATCCTCGCCCTGGGCAATCCGGACGAGGAACGCGGCATCGAGGTCTTTCATGACGTTTTCTGGCGCCACCTGCGCCATGCCGGCCTGAACGCGCTGCGCGCCATCGGCCGCGCCTGGACCGGCGGCGCCCTCGCGCCCGC
>DALZRX010000352.1:0-4717 GCA_032015805.1 Achromobacter sp. | reverse complement strand
AACGGCGTCGGCACGCGCATTGCCCGCCAGCAGCGCGTCGGCGCGCAGGTCCGCGAGCGACTGCATGGCTACGCGCAAGCCGCCCACGGCGCGCACGCTCTTGGCAACGAAATCATCGGGGTCGCGGCTAAGCGCTTCGTCGGCGGCGACGATCGCCTGGCCATATTTCTGTTCGTCGAAACGGATCTTGGCGATGTAGGACCAGGGCGTGCCCTTGGTCGGGTTGCGCTGAGCAATCTCCTCGAACTGCGCGACCACCTGGTCGGCGCTCTTTTGCCCCAGCGCGTTTTCCGCGGCGGCCATGGATTGTTGGTATTCGGATTCCGACTGCGGTTTGACCGTCGCGCAGCCAGCCATGACGGCAACGACACCTGCAAGAACAACGAAGCGGCGAAAGCGCATTTTTAAGCACCTAGCAAGGTTGTAACTAGGGGCCGTATTTCAACAACCTTTTGTTAGTGCAGCGCTACATCAAGTGTCCGCATGTTACTTGCATCGATTTTGTGGCTAACGTGTCGCGATCTGTATTGCTTCACGCAGTTCCGGTATAAAGGGCCATGTCTAAACATATCCGTTTATCACAGTTCTTCGCAGTCGCGGCATGCGCGCTGGCAAGCACCGTCGTTACTGGATGCGCGGCCGTTTCAGCCATCGGCGCAGTGGCCGGTTTGACCGGAAATGCGATGGAGATGGCGGGCATGAAAAAGCCCGAAAACGCGCCTGTGGAAGTGAAATTGGCGATTCACGCCGGAGAAAATTTGAATGCCAGCAGCGGGCAATCGATGGCCGTCGTTACAAAAATATACTACCTGAAGAATCCCGAGCAATTCCAGCGTGCGCCGCTCACGCAATTGATAGACACTGCTGGCGAGAAAGCATCGCTGGGGGAATCCGTGCTGGCTGTACGTGAGCTAACGCTCACACCCGGCCAGCGGGTTGAAACAGTGGAAAAAGTCCCGAAGCAAGCGGATTACATCGCCATCGCCGGGTTGTTTTATGCGCCCGCGCCGATGCGCTGGAAGTACGTATTCAAGGTCGACGACGTGGAAGATAGTGGCATTGTGCTCGGCGCGCACGCGTGTGCGCTGACCGTGGCCACTGGCAAACCCACGTTGCCGGCGGGCATACCAACCTATGACCCGGCACGCCTGTCCGGCGTGCAGTGTCCCGGTTGACGCGCACGCGCGTACGCCCGCCCTTCTATATCCAGCCATAGAAAGACAGGAAAGGGAGCCTCAACTTGAGTTACTCAGCCAAAGTCCTTTGGGGCGAAGGTTTGTTTCTGCGGCCGCAGCATTTTCAGCGGCAGGATGCCTATCACGAAGACCGGCTGGCCGAGATGGCCCGCGCCCTGCATCCCTATGCCTGGGGCCTGCGCGCCGCGCGCTTCGATGCGTCGGCGCTGGCCAACGGCATGTTGCGCGCGACCGAGATGAGCGCAATCTTTCCCGATGGTGAGCTCTACAACGCCCCCCATGGCGACGAACTGCCGCCCCCGGTTGCACTGACAGCGTTGGATGGCGTGAACGAAGCGGTCTTTTATCTGGCCATCCATCCGCTCAAGGCCATTGGCGGCAATTACCGCGATGGCCAATCGGCAGCCAGTTTCGACTCGCGTTATACCCACAACAACGCGCCAGCCCCTGACCTGTACACCGGCGCCACCACGGCCGAGCTCGCGTTCCTGCGCAAAGACGTGCGCCTGATTTCGGAATTCGAACCGCGCGACGAGCTGCTGGCCATTCCGGTGGCGCGCGTGCGCCGCACCGCCAGCGCGGGCTATGAACTGGACACCACCTTCGTTGCGCCCAGCCTGTCGTTGACGGCCTCTGGCGCACTGCATGAACAGCTTCGCCGACTGCTGGACGCGCTGCAAGCCAAGGTGAATGCACTCTATGGCTTTCACCGCGAACCCAGCAAGAACATCATCGAGTTTCGCTCGGGCGACGTCGCTTCGTTCTGGCTGCTGCACACCGCCAACGAAGCCTACGCCACGTTGTCGCATCTGTTTCACCACCCGCAGTTGCACCCGGAACGCCTGTTCCAGGAACTGGCGCGGCTGGCGGGTGCGCTGATGACCTTTTCCAAGCTGCATACGTTGGCCGACCTGCCCGTCTACCGGCATGACGCGCCCGGCCCCGCCTTCGCCCGCATGGACGAAATCCTGCGCGACCTCCTCGAAACGGTGATCTCCACGCGCTACTTCTCCATCATGCTGGAAGAGTTGCGGCCGTCGTTCCACATGGGCAGGCTGGATTCGGAAAAGCTCGACGAAACCACTTCGCTGTACCTGGCCGTGCAAGCCGCGATGCCTGCGTCGGAACTGTCCGAGAGCGTGCCCATGCGCTTCAAGGTGGGCGCGCCGGAAGATGTGGACAAGCTGGTGCTGTCGGCCATGCCCGGCGTGCCGCTGGCCTACACGCCGCAGGTGCCGCCGGCGGTGCCCGTCAAGCCCGGCGCGGTGTACTTCGCGCTGCAGCCGCGGGGGTCGCTCTATGACCGCATGCTGCAAGCGCGCAGCATCGCGATCTACGCACCCGCCGGTATTCCCGAGCTCAAGCTGGATTTGATTGCAGTCACCCGCTGACAGGAAAACGTATCGCCATGACCGCAGACGCTCCTTCCCTGATGTCCGGCGCAACATTGCCCCCCCGCGCCGCCGAGTTCCACGCCAGCCGCCCGGCCAAGTCGTTGCTGGACTTGCTGTATGACGGCTTTCTGATGCTGTTTCTGCTCAAGAGCGGGCAGGAACCCACCGACGCCGCGGCATTCTCGGCGCGCGTGCAGCAGTTTCTGGCGGACTACGAACGCGCCGCCAAGAAATTGGATATTCCCGCGGAAGACGTGTACGCCACAAAGTACGCGTTTTGCGCGGCGGTCGACGAGACCGTGTTGAATTCGCGCTTCGCCATTCGGGATGCGTGGATGCTGCAACCGTTGCAGCTCACCTTGTTCGGCGAACAGTTGGCGGGCGAGAATTTCTTCGCCCGGCTGGAAGACCTGCGTGCTCAGGGCGCGCCGCGTCTGCAGTCGCTTGAGATCTATTACATGTGCCTGCTGCTTGGTTTTCAGGGCAAGTACATGATTGAGGGCCAGGAAAAGCTGGGCTATCTGACCGCGCGGCTGGGCGACGAGATCGCGCTGCTGCGCGGCAAGCGCACCGGCTTCGCGCCGCACTGGCCGCTGCCGGACAAGGTCGCGCACACGCTGAAACGCGACGTGCCGCTGTGGTCCATCATGGCCATCTTCGCGCTCCTGGGCCTGTTTGCGTTCCTGGGCATGCGGCACTACCTGAACTCGGAAATGCAAACCGCGATGGCGCCGTATCACGACATCGTCAAGCTGGGCCCGCGCGCGGCGCACCTGACGATTTCATTGCCATAGCGCCCGGGTCCGCGCTGCAGTCCCAGTCGCGCCCGCTTTCATCCGCCCCCTCCCGGCGCGTTCCCCGCGCCCCGGCTTTGCCGAACGACATTCGCCAAGTCCTATGAACGCCTTGCCTTCAAACCCGGCCTACTCTTCATTGAACATCGCCACGCTGTCGCAGCAGGCGCGCCTGCTGCGGCTGGCCACGCCGCTGGACATGGAACTGGTGGTCGAACGCATGAGCCTGCGCGAAGGCGTATCGCGCCAGTTCTCGGTGAGGCTGGATTGCCTGGCGGCCAGTGCCGAAGTGGACGTGGGCGCGTTGTTGGGCAAGGAAATCAGCGTCAGCCTGCTTCAGGCCGACGGCGCGATGCGGCGGTGGCACGCCGTGGTGGAAGGGGTCGACGCACTGGGAGCAGATGGCGGGCTGGCCCGTTACCGCCTGCACGCCGCGCCGTGGATGGCCGCGCTGGCCCTGCGGCGCGACAGCTTCATCTACCAGGACCTGTCGGTGCAAGACATCGTCAGCGAGGTGTTTTCTGATTATCCCCAGGCCGCGTTCGCGTTCGAATTGAGCGAAGCGCCGGCGCCGCTTGCCGTCTGCACGCAATATCGCGAGTCGGATCTGGATTTCGTGGAACGCATCCTGGCCGAAGCGGGGCTGAGCTACCGCTTCGAACACCAGCAGGATGACGGCCAACCCGCCAGCGGTGGGGCGCGCCACCGCGTCGTGATCTTCGACGCCGACGCCGCCCGCCCGCAAGACCCGGCGTCGCCCTTGCGCTTTCACCGTAGCGACGCCACCGAGACCCGCGACAGCATCACCCGATTTGCCGCAAGACAGGCCGTACGCCCCAACAGCGTGGCGCGCGCCGCCTGGAACGAACGCACGCTGACCGCGCATGCCGCGCAAAGCCGCTCGCAAACGCAGGTGGAATCCCTGCCGCTGCTTGAAGACTATGACTACGCCGGCCAAGGCCGCTATGGCGACGACGACGCCGCCGAGCAGAGCGCCGCCCGCGCGCTGCGCGCCCATGAGTCGGAGCTGGTGCGCTTTGAGGGTTCGGGTACCGCCCGTTCGCTGGCAGCGGGGCGCGTGTTCGCGCTGAGCCAGCACGAGCGTTACGCGGAAGGCGGCGGCGGGCAGGCTGTCGACGAACTGGGCGGCAACCGTTACGTGGTGCTGAACGTGACTCACGACGCCACGAACAACCTGGGCAGCCAGGCCGCGCAGGTGTTGAACACCCCGGACATGGAGCGCGGCACCTATCGCAACGTCTTCATTGCGCAGCCCGACGCGGCAGCGTTGATGCCCGCCTGGCGCGCACGCCCCACGGCGCCCGAAGGCGTG
>DALZRX010000351.1:2109-4722 GCA_032015805.1 Achromobacter sp. | reverse complement strand
GCTCGGCCGCAGTCCGGACCAGGCGCCGCCGGACCTGGCCTTCGATACGATCGCCGTGCCCGAGGAGGTGCCGGTGGTGGTGCCTACGGAACTCCTGGCCTCCCGACCGGACATCCGGGTGGCCGAGGCCGCGCTTGAGGCGGCCGCGGCCGACGTGGGACTGGCTACCGCGCAGCTCTTTCCCAGCCTGTCGCTGTCCGCGTCCATGGGCAAGGGCGGGTTTGCGTGGTCGGACGCCTTGTCGGCTGGCGGTTCCATCTGGGCCATCGGCGCGTCGCTGACGCAGCCCATCTTCCACGGCGGGCAGTTGCTTGCCGAGCGCAGCGCGGCCAAGGAACGTTACGAGGCTGCCGTGTTGCAGTACAAGCAGACTGTGCTGACCGCGTTTCGAGACGTCGCCGACACGCTGTCCCGCCTGGACGCGGGCGGACAGGCGCTGGCGTCGGCCGAAGCCTCACGACGCGCGGCGGAACAGTCCTATCGGAATACGGCCAGCCGCGTGCGGCTCGGCGCGCTGGCGCCCTACACCCAGTACGCCGCCGAGCAGCACTACGTGGCGGCGCGTCTGCGCGAGCTGGAATACGCCAACACCCGCATGACGGAGACGGCGGCGCTGTTCCAGGCGATGGGTTCGCCCGCCAGCGCCGCGCCGCAGATGTAGCGGACCGAACGGGCGTTCCGGGGAGTCGTCGCCTGGCGTGTCGGCCGTCGGAGCGTGTCGCGTCTTGCTGACGCCTCAGCCCTTCTTGAAGAAGCGCTTGACGAGGCTCACCACGCCCAGCACCACCGCCCCGGCCACGATGCCGAACAGCGCGTTGAGCAACGTGGAGACCAGCGCCTGCACGACGCCGCCCCCGCCAACGGCGGCGGCGGCGTGTTCGATGGCCGCGTGTACGGGCGCAATGCCGTGGGTCAGGATGGCGCCGCCGACCATGAACATGGCGGCCGTGCCCACCACGGACAGTGTCTTCATCAGGTAGGGCGCGGCGCCCACGATCCGCTCGCCCAGCCAAGCCATCGCCCGCGACGATTTCTGGCTCAGGTACAAGCCCAGGTCATCGAGCTTGACGATGCCGGCGACCAGGCCGTAGACGCCTACCGTCATCGCGATGGCAATGATGGACAACACGGCGACCTGCCGCGTGAAGTCGGCGCCGGCCACCGCGCCCAGGCTGATCACGATGATTTCGGCGGACAGAATGAAGTCGGTGCGGACGGCGCCTTTTATCTTGGTCTTCTCGAACGCCACCATGTCGACCGACTGGTTCTGCAGCGCCTCGGCGCGCGCGGCATGGTGTCCTGCGGGGGATTCGCCATGCGACAGGTATTTGTGCGCCAGTTTCTCGACGCCCTCGTAGCAGAGGAACGCACCGCCCAGCATCAGCAGCGGCGTGATGGCCCAGGGCGCGAACGCGCTGATGAGCAGCGCCGCGGGCACCAGGATCAGCTTGTTGACGAAGGACCCCTTGGCCACCGCCCAGACCACGGGCAGCTCGCGATTGACCGGCACGCCGCTGACCTGCTGGGCATTGAGCGCCAGGTCGTCGCCCAGCACGCCCGCCGTCTTCTTGGCAGCCACCTTCGTCATGACGGAGACGTCATCCAGGATGGTGGCGATGTCGTCGAACAATGCGAAGAAACTGCTTCCGGCCATCTAGAACCCCTGTCGCCCTGTAAGGTGTTCCGAGTGTACAGGCGGCGGCCGGCGGATTCATGCAACCGACATGTCGGTTTTCATTCCTTTTGTGTCCGGATCGGGGATGGCCGCGCCGGCGGCAAACGAGCTACGCTGGCACGTCTTCCCTCCCTGCCCTGGAGACCTCCATGCTTGCCCTGCGTCCCACTTGCGAACATTGCGACACGGCCCTGCCGCCAGCGTCCCCGCTGGCCCGGATATGTAGCTTTGAGTGCACCTTTTGCGCCGACTGCGTGGACGGCGTGCTGGGCAATGTCTGCCCCAACTGCGGCGGCGGGTTCGCGCCGCGGCCTGTGCGTCCGGCCGCCGATCGCAAAGGCGGAAACTTTTTAGGCAGGTATCCCGCAAGCGCGGAACGCAAGCATCGGCCGGTGAACGCCGAAGCGCAAGCGGCGCTGCGCCGTGCGCTGGAAGGCATCGCGCCGGAAGATCGCTAGGCCTGGCTGCGCGCCGGGCCGGCGGGCGCGGCGCTACATCGCCTCGATGCGCGGATAGAGATCGCGATTCTCGCGCTGCATGCGTTCGTGGACCCGGCGCAGCACCGTGTTGGCGTCGTCCCGGAAACCCCGCTCGTCCAGTTCCAGGCTGCGCGCGTTGTTCCAGCGCTTGGCAAAGCCTTCATAGGCGGCGGCGATGGCGTCCATCTCTTCCTGGAACTCCTGTCCCTTTCGCGCCAGGTCGGCGTCCGCGCTGCGTGCCACGGCCGGGTACAGCGCACGATCTTCCACCGCGAGATGCAGCTTGATGGTGGCGCTCATGGCCACGATGCCCCGGGCGATCTCGGCGGCGTTGCGCGCCACGCCCGCCAAGGCCAGCTTGCGCAGCGACGCGATGCCTTCCAGGATATCCACGTGCTGCTGCTTGAATTTGTCGATGTTCATACGGACCTTCCCTGCTGATGCGGCGGGGCCGGCGGG
>DALZRX010000351.1:0-2099 GCA_032015805.1 Achromobacter sp. | reverse complement strand
CTTCCCTTGCGCGCGACCGTCAGGCCGGGGCGCGCGCGCCAGCGTTTTCGAAGAGGATGTTGTTCTCCAGGTGGATGTGCGCCATCAGGTCTTCCTTGAACTGGCGGATGCCCAGGTACAGCGCGCGCCAGGTATTGCAGGCGGCGCGCGGCAGGGTCACGTTGTTGGTCAGCGCCATCAGGCGTTCGAGCGCCACGCCGTGGTCGTCGTGTTCCATGCGCATGACCATGATCGGCATGGTCGCCATGGCGCCGTGGCCGCGCGCCAGCATCGGGAACAGCACCTGTTCCTCTTTCTGCATGTGGCTTTCCAGCTCCTGCTGCATGGTGCGCAGGTGGTCTGCCAGGCCCGTCGGGCAATCCGGACTGTCGGCATGCACCTGTTCCACTTTCAAGGCCAAGCGGATGAGTTCGGGCAGTTGCTGGCGATGGACCTCGTGATACCGCGCCAGGATGTGATCGACCAGCTCGGCCGGCGACGCCAGACCCCAGTCGGTTTCCTGAGTGGGGTTCAGCGCCAGCGCCGTCAGGCGGGCTTCGATCTTCGCGGGGTCCAGCGCGCGCTGGGCCGCGGCCTCGGCCAGGCTCTTCTTGCCGCCACAGCAGAAGTCCAGATCGAACTCGTGAAACACCTGCGTGGCGCCGGGAATGCTGCGGGCCAACTGGCCCAGGGATTGCTCAACCATGCTCATCGCGTCTCTCCATTGATCATGACGGTGCTTCCTACCTTGCGAAATCCGTGCCAGGAAAAACTTGCGATTTATCAATCACCTGCAAATTAAAGGGTAAATATCACCATGTTGCGGAAGGGTTCTATTCACCTTGCAACGGTAGAATTCACCCATGCAAAATCTCCTGCTTGCCGACCTCGTCGCGGACCTGCCTCCGGCCATCCGCCTCCAGCGCCTGGTCTCCAGCCTTCGAACCCATTTCCGTTGCGGCGCGGTCGCGCTCCTGCAGCTCGAGGAAGACCATCTGCGCCCCATCGCGGTGGACGGCCTGACCCAGGACGCGCTCGGCCGCCGCTTCGCCGTCCAGCAGCATCCACGGCTGGCGGCCATCCTGGGACGGCGCGGCGTCACCTGCTTTCACCACGACAGCACCCTGCCCGACCCCTATGACGGACTCATCAACGGCATGGCGGGCGAACCGCTGCCGGTGCACGATTGCATGGGCACCAGCCTGCACATCGAGGGCAAGACCTGGGGCGTGCTGACGCTGGACGCGCTGGAGGTGGGCACGTTCGACATGGACGCGCAGGCCGACCTTCGCGACTACATCGTGCTGCTCGAAGCCGCACTGCGCACCACCCGGCTGGAAGCCGAGATTCGCGCGCTACGCGTCGCGCGCGGGCAGGCCCCGGCGGACAGCGCCGCCCCTGCCAGCAGCGAGATCCTGGGCCAAAGCGAATCGATCGCCCGGCTGCTGCACGAGATAGAAGTCGTGGCCGATTCCGAGCTGCCCATCCTGTTGCTGGGCGAGACCGGCGTGGGCAAGGAGCTTTTCGCGCACCGCGTGCACGGATTGTCGCGCCGCCGGGACCGGCCGCTGGTGCATGTGAATTGCGCCGCGCTACCGGAATCGCTGGCCGAAAGCGAATTGTTCGGCCACGCGAAAGGCGCCTTTTCCGGCGCGGTCGCCGACCGCCCGGGCCGGTTCGAAGCCGCCAATGGCGGCACGCTGTTCCTGGACGAAGTCGGCGAGCTGCCGCTGCTGGTGCAGGCCAAGCTGCTGCGCACCTTGCAGAACGGCGAGATCCAGCGCCTGGGCGACGACCGCCCGCGCACCGTGGACGTTCGCATCGTGGCGGCCACCAACCGCAGCCTGCGCGACCTGGTGCGCGCGGGCGACTTCCGCGCCGACCTCTACCACCGGTTGTCTGTCTATCCGATTCCCATTCCCCCCCTGCGCGACCGCGGCAACGACGTGCTGCTGTTGGCGGGACGCTATCTGGAGCTGAACCGCGCGCGGCTGGGCCTGCGCAGCCTGCGGCTGTCGCCCGAGGCCGAGGAAATGATGCGCCGCTATCGCTGGCCCGGCAACGTGCGCGAACTTGAGCACGTCATCAGCCGCGCCGCCATCAAGGCGGTCAGCCACGGC
>DALZRX010000350.1:0-4727 GCA_032015805.1 Achromobacter sp. | reverse complement strand
GCAGCCGCAGCGCCCGCCTGCGGCGCGGTGGGAACGCCCGCGACCGGTTCTTCCCCGTAGCCCAGGATCTGCACGCTGATCACCGACGGCTGGTTTTGGCGGGCCGCGTTCTGTGCTCGTTGCGCGGAGTCCTGTGCCGCGTTCACGGCGGAGGTCGCGGCGGCGCTGGCCGAAGTGAGCGCCCCGGTGTTCACGGACGCCGCAACCGGCACGCCCGTGCTCTCGCCCTGGACCTGGATGTTGGCTGCGTTCGCGACATTCAAGGCGCTGATGTTCACGCTGCCCGAGACACGGATGCCGGCCTCGCCCGCATCGATGGTGCCTAGCGGCGCGTAGAGGTCCACGTCGCCGGCCGGAACTTCCGGCAGCGGCGCCAGCGTGGCGATGCCCGCGCCGGTGCTGGGCGCGTTGGGCGACAAGGTCACGTTGCCGACCGCGTCGTACTCGCGCTTGGGCGGGGTGTACAGCACAGTGGTCTTCGAACCCCGGCCGGCATTGATATCGCCTTGCGACGACCAGGCGAGGATGTCGCCCCCGAATGTGGTCATGACCCGGCTTTGGCCCAGCAGAATGTTGCCCGACGCAAAAAGCTGGATGCTGCCCTCACCCTGCGTGATGATGCCGGCGCTGGCGGGCGGCGCCACGCCTTCCACGCCGAATATCTGCTGGCCGCCCGGCGTCATCATCTGGATATCGCCACCGAAGATGCTGCGCACGCCCGCCCCGCCGTACAGGGTGATGTCGCCCTGGTAGGCGCCCGGCGCCGTTTCCGGGAACAGGGCCGCGATGGCCTGGCGGGATCGCAGGTAGCTGCCGTTGCGCGGGCTGGCCTTGTCGTTGTATTCGCGGCCGCCCGAACGCAGCTCGGCAAAATACACCTGCCGCGCGAAGATACGTTGCTGCTCGGCGGGCAAGGCCGCGAAGTAGGCGCGCGCATCGTCCGTGCTGCCCGCAAAGCCGTAGCGCTGCGTCAGCCACAACAGCAGCTCGGCCTCGTAGGTCTTGAAGGCCAGGCCCTGGTCCACCAACGGACGGCTGGGATCCGCCGCCTTCGACGGATCCAGGTAGTGCGCCAGGAAGCCGGCGTAATCCGGCCCCTTGGCGCCCACACCCGCCTGCATCACGATGGCGGCGCCGGGGCGATGATCACCGGCCAGCACCGCCCCCAGGCTCGTGACCGACGCACGATCGGCCATCTGCACATTTCGGCCCGCCGAGATCTCCAGAGTGCCAGGGCCGGCAATCTGGAACGAGCTGTACAGGATGTCGCGGCCCGCCGACACCCGCGACACGTCGCGCGCGTCCCGGTGCAGGAACAGGTTGCCGGTGGAGGATGCTGGTTGGCTGCCGCCGCTGGAGGGGTATCCGTTGCTGCTGGGCACCACCGCGACCGTCCCGATATCGGTGCCCGAGGCCACGATGTCGCGCCCGGCCATCATCCAGACCGGACCCGATGCCTCATACCAGGTCTTCCCCAAATTCACGCCAGCCAAGACGGCAATCGTTTCGCCGCTGCGCAATCCCACGATGTCGCCATCGCGGGCGTAGAAGCGCGTCACGCCGCCAGTGCCGCCCGCGCTTGCCGTGGGGGAATCAAAATAGAACATCGGGAAATGGGAATTGCGGCTTCCCGCGAACCCATTGGCTCCCTGGTTGGTCAACGTGGCAGCCTGGATGACTTCATTGCGGTATCCGGCAAAGGCCGGCGCCAGCACGCTATTTACGCTTGCCGGGTTGGCGCCCGACCGGTTGATGGCATAACCGCCGGCATAGATCGAATTGCCCGCCAGTATTTCCAGTTGCCCGCGCGCGCCGGGCGCAAGCGTCAGCGCATAAGGCAGGCCGGTCTCTTCGCTGTTCAGATAGGCCGCCGACAGGCCCGCGTAGATGCTGCCGTCGTACGCGGTTGCCCGCAGGATAGAGGGATACAGATAGCGCGCGTCCGAGGCCGACGTATTGCGCCCTGTCTGCAGCCCCATGCCCTTGGCGCTATGCGACGTCTGGCGGCTGGGCGTCAGATTGCCCCCCGCGCTGGACAGTTCGATGGCGGTGTTCTCCGTCCACATCGAAAACCAGGTATAGCCGCCGCCATCGTACAGCGTGCCGTCGGGCAGCCGGAATGGCGTGCTGTTCGGCAATGCGACGCGGCCCGGATCGCTGGCGCCGCCCACGACCAGGTCGCCACGCGTGTCCAGGCGGATGACCGCGTCCCCCGGGATCAGCGCCAGCCCGCCCGTGGCGCTGGCCAGCGTGGACACGTAGGGGTCATAGCCGCGAGTGTCCTTGACGTCCTGCTGGCTGGCCAGGTTGCCGTACTGCAGGTCCAGCCCGCCGACCGCGCCACCGGCCATCTGGACATGGCCGCGCAGATTGATCAGCGCGCCTTGCAGATCGATGGCGGGTTCGCCGTAGTAGGGAGTCGTGCCCCCCGTGGACGACACCAGTCCGCGCGCGCTCTGCGTGGGGTTCAGGCCGCCGCCGATGCGGATGTCGATATCGCCGCCGCCCGTCAGCGCCATGCTGCCGTCGGCCGCGACGCGGCCCGTGCTGCCCACGGCCACGACCAGGCCCTGGCCGCGAGGATTGTTGATGGTTCCCCGCGATTCGATATTGCCCGCGTCGCCGTCCACACGCATGCTGATGTTGCCGCCGCCCAGCGCGCCAAAGCCCGTGAAGCCAACCAGCAAGGGCGTGTTGTCCTTGAACGCGGAGGGCGCGCGCGCGTAGCTGCCGAAGTTGATCCACCACGCGGTGTCGGTATCGCCGCCATTGGCGCTGCCCGTGCCCTGGCGCCACAGCCAATTGCCGATCCCCACGCTGGGGTCGATCACCCTTGCGTCGGCGGTGGCGCCCACGGTCTTGCCCCACACATCTCCGCGCAGCGCGCCGCCCGCGTACAGGCTCAGGTTGCCGCCCGCCTCGGGATACCACGCCTGATAGCCGGCGCCGGCCGTCACGAAGGGTTCGTAAGTCGTCGAATGGGCATCGCCCAGCACCGTGCTGCCGAAGCGGCCGCGCGGCAACTGGTAGTCGGACGTGACGCCGGCGGCCTGCGTGCCGGCCGTATACACGCCATAGGCGGACATCAGACTGATGTCTCCGCCCGCGGCCAGTTCCAGGTCGCCCGTGCCGGTGCGCAGCACGCTGAAATTCTGCGAGTGGGCCAGCACCGAGGTCGTTTGCTTGTTCTCGATGCATTGGAACGGGAGGTCAATGCAGACGCTGAGGTCCGCGTCCGCGACGGGCGTACCCTCCGGGTAGCCCCACCAGTTGTCCTGGGCCCACAACCAGGCCGGAGGCGGCAAGCACAGCCCTGGGACCACGTCGCACAACCAGAGCAGGTCATCCGGCACCGGCTTGCCGGGTTCAAAGCCGGACTGTTCCCCGTCGGGTCCCCAGACCAGGCTTGCGCCCTTCACCAGGCTGGCGCTGTAGTGGCTGTCGGCGAGCGTCAGCTTGCCCGCGGCCGGTCCCGGCAGGACCCGGCGCGGATCGGCGGCGTCCAGATCGGCGCCCGCCACCAGTTGCACCGACCAAGACTGGCTTCCCGCCGGCAGCATCTGGGCCAGGGCCCAGTTGCGCCGCTGGTCCGTCGCCGTGCCAGGCCGCAATTCCACATAGTCCGTGCCCGCGGGGAACACGAGCTTGGCCTGCGACGGAATCAGCGCGCCCTGTTTGAGCGTGATGGTGCCCGCCATGAGCAGGACATTGGCCTCGTAGGCCTGCAGGGTGTGCAGGTTGGGCAGGGCCAGGTTCGCCGGCCAGGTGAACGCCTTCATGGCCGTGCCGCTGGTCAGCAAGGTCCCCGCGCCCAGGCGCGTATCGACGGGCAGGACCACCGCCTGCTTGAGGATGCTGCCCGCGGCATACAAAAGCTGGCCGGACGCGTCGCGCACGTCTCCGGAAAGCACGGTGCCGGCGGGCAGCGACAGCGCCTGGTTCAGCGCAACCTCGACCGGCAGGCGGGTGCCCGCCGCCAGCGTTGTGGCCTGCAGGGGCAAGGGATAGTTCAGCGTCTTGCCGCCGGGGAATTCCGTGCCCTCGGCCAGTTCCACGCCGCCGCGCGGCAACACCACGTCGCCGCCGAACGGTTGCGCGCCCGGGGTCAGGATCCAGCCGCTCTCGTCGTCCGGCGTGGCGGACGGCGGCGCGAAGCCGTCGTTGATGCTGCCATAGACATCCAGGTTGCCCTTGGCGCGCATCGTCAGCGTGCCCACTTCTCCCGAACCGTAGACGCCGGTCATGGGCGTGCGCGGATTGAGGCTGGCGTAGCGATAACCGGACAAGTCCAGGTCGCCCTGCACCACCAGGTCGCCGTCGGCGGTATTGCTGACGATTTCGACGCCCGGCCGCAGATGGAACACATCACGGTAGGTGGCGTTGTTCAGGCCCGCCAGCTTGCCGTTCAGCAGGTTGTCGTTGGCCAACGCATTGCCGATGAACAGCACGCCGTCGGCATGCTTGGCATCCAGGTAAGCCTGGTCGATGATCTGGAAATCGCGACCGCTCGTCCGGTCAGCCGCGACGCCCGGGCGGGCGTCGTCATAGCGCTGCATCGCCACCAGCGCGATGGACTTGGCGCCGTCGATGGCGACCGGCCCCCGGGCCTCGATGGCGATATCGCCATACGTGGCCGCCCCGCCGCCGTTGATTCCTGCATTGCCCGCCGCGTCGACGCGCGGCGCCAGCAGATCCAGGGTGCCGCGCGACGCGCCGTCGTGCTGCCC
>DALZRX010000349.1:0-4753 GCA_032015805.1 Achromobacter sp. | reverse complement strand
GGACCCGAACGGCCGGGGAAGTTGCGGTTGATCGCGCTGATCGTCACCTGCGAGGCTTCCGTGGACGATCCCGGCCCGCAGTTGGCGCAGGCGCCGCACGAAGGCTGCAGGATGCGCGCGCCCACGGCGGCAAAGGTCTTGTCATAGCCCTGCGCAACGCAGTAGTCGCGCACGGCCGTGGTGCCGTATTGCAAATACAGCGTCACGCCGTCCGGCAGCTTCAATCCGTGCGCCACGGCCCACGCAAGCACCTGGTGGTAGTAGTCGAAGTCCTCGCGCTTGCCGGCGGTACAGGACCCGCCATAGGCGATGTCGATGCGCGGCCGCGTCGTCAGGCTGGACAGCGGCATGCCATTGCCCGGATCGCCGGGCGCCGCCACCAGCGGCGACAGCGCCGCGCAATCCACGCGCAGGACGGCGGCGTATTCAGCCCCCGGATCGCTGCGCATCCAGGGCTCGATGCCGGCCTCCACGCCGCGCCGTTCGCGCAAAAAGCGCGCGGTCTCGGCGTCGGCCGCGACGATGCCCGTCAGCCCGCCCAGTTCGGCGGTCATGTTGGTCAGCGTGGCGCGCTCGTCGATGGACAGGCCTACGATGGCTTCGCCCGCAAACTCGAACACCTTGCCCACGCCCGCACCCGCCCGGATCTCCGGCAGCGCCAACAGGTGCAGCACGATGTCCTTGGCCGTGACGCCCGGTGGCGGCGCGCCGTCCAGTTCGATGCGCAGCGACGCCGGCAGCGTGAGCCGGACCGCGCCCGTGACAAATGCGTTCGCCATGTCGGTCGTGCCCACGCCAAAGGCGACGCAGCCCAGCGCCCCGCTATGCGGCGTGTGCGAATCCGTGCCCACGACGACCTGCCCGGGCAACGCGTAGTGTTCGGCCATCATGGCGTGCGAGATGCCGGCCACGTTGGCGCCCGTGTCCCGCGCCGCCTCGGCCTCGGTCAGCGTGCAATGCTGGCGCAGCCCGTACGCGTCGGCAAAGTCGCGCTGCGCCTGGCACATGGCCCGCACATTGGGCACGATGCCGGCGCGCACGTGGTTGGGGCTTTCCTCGACGTAGGACGTGTGGTCCTCGAACACCACGATGCGCTCCGGATCCACCAACCGCAGGGGCCGGCCGAACCGCGCATGCAGCATATGGGCCGCCATCCCGGTGTAGTACTCATGGATGAAGCGCCAGTCAGCGCGCAGGAAAACGCCCGCGCCCTGTTGCGGATCGGCCGCGGTCGCGGGCGTCTGCAACAGGTGGCGCAGGACGATCTTCTCGAAAAGCGTGCGTGGCGGCCCATCGGCCGGATCAGCGGCGCCCGCGGCTGGCGCGACGTCGCGCAGTTGCGCCTGCCCGAAAGCCAGCAGACCCCCGGCCTTGACGATGGCGGCGGCCAGCGCGTCGCGACCCGCGACGATCTCGTCGACCGTGATGCGCTCGCCCCGTTGCAGCCGTGCCACCAACCCCAGGTCGGTGCTGGTGTAGAGCCCGATGTTGTCGGCGTTCTGGCGATAGATGCGTTCGAAGCTTTCGGCAATGACCAGCCGCACGCCGGCTGACTTCTCCGCCATCGGGCTGTGCTCGCGGGACGAGCCCTTGCCGTACCGCTTGCCCGCGACGACGACGTTGATGCCCGCCTGCCGGATCGCGTCGATGCCGATGGGCAGCGAGTCGCCCGCGCGAAACCCCGTGTAGGGATAGCGGCCGAGCTTCTCGTCGAAATGCGTCAGGATCGGCACCGGCGTGATTTCGTCGGTGGAGATGTCGTCGCGCAGCGGCGCGGCTTCGGATGGCGTGAGCGTCGCGCCGCCCAGTTGCGCGGTGACGCGGGCCGGGTCCTGCGACAGGAAGAGCAGGCGCGCGGGCGCGTCGAGTACGGTGGCAGCAGTCATGGCATTACCGCTATTCAATGGTGACGCCCGCCGCCTTGACGAGCGTCTGGCTCTTGATGATCTCCGCGGCCAGGGTCTGCGCCGCCTGTTCCGCGCTGGTGCCCTGCGCCACGAACCCCTGCGGCGACAACGCCTTGAGCACCGCCGGCTCCTGCATCGTCTTGCGCGTGGCCGCCTGCAGCTTCTGCACGACGTCCGCGGGCAGCCCCGCCGGTCCGATGAGCGAGATCCAGGCATCGTAGGAATAGCCCTTCACCCCGGCCTCGTCCAGCGTCGGCACATCCGGCAGGACGCCGACGCGCTCCGGTGTGCTGACCGCCAGCGCGCGCAGCTTGCCCGCCTGAACCTGCGCCACCACGGACGGGATCGCCAGGAACGCGACCTGGATCTGTCCCGACATGACGTCGGTGATCAGCGCGTTACCGCCCTTGTAAGGGATATGCATCATGTCCACGCCCGCCTTGGACTTGAGGAGTTCGCCCGCCAGATGCAGCACGCTGCCCGTGCCGGATGAGCCGTAGTTGATTTTGCCCGGCTGCTCGCGCGCCGCCTTGAGCAGATCGCCCACGGTTTTGTAGGGCGAGTTTTCCGCCACCACGACCACCAGCGGCGTCGTGCCGATGACGGAGATGGGCGTGATGTCCTTCACCGCGTCGTACGGCAGGCTCTTGTACAGGCTGGGATTGATGGCGTGGTTGGACGACACGATGCCCAGGGTGTAGCCGTCCGGCTTGGCCGACACCAGTTGGCGCGTGCCCGGAATCCCGGCGGCGCCGGCAAGGTTTTCCACGATCATGGGCTGGGCCAGCGTCTTGCCCAGGTTCTCGGCCACGACGCGCGCCACCACGTCGGCGGTCGAGCCGGGTGAAGTGGGGACGATCAGGCGGATGGGATGATCCGGGTAGCCGGCCGCGGACGCGGCGGGCGCCGCACCGAGGAGGCCAACGGCGCCAAGGGCGAGCGCACAGCTCGCAAGCAATCTGGTGGGGGTCATGATGTCTCCGTATGGGACGCAGCGGGGTCTGGATGCCCCGTACCGGCGATGAACGCGCCTTGACTATACGAAGCGGGCCGGAAATGGCGAAGTGTCGTCTCGGCAGCCCCGCCATCGCGAATGGCGACGGCGGCCGGCGGTTTGCCTCAGCCCTGCTGCGCCAGGAAGCTGACCAGCTTGCCCGCCGTGGCCGACAAATGCGTCTGGCTGGGAAACACGATGCAGAGCTGCCGCTTTGCCCAGTCATCCGACAGGGGACGCACCACCACGTCCAGCGCCTGCAGGTACAGCTCGGCGACCTGCTGCGGCATCACGGCGATGCCCAACCCCGCGTGCGTCATGCGGCACAGCGCGTCCAGGCTGGCCACGCGGATCTTCACGGACAGCGTCTTGCCCAGCACCGCCGCGCGCGCGGCCAAAAGCTGCGTCAGCGCGCTGTTCTCGCGCAGCCCCACGAAGGTCTCGTCGGCGATGTCCTGCAGGCTGAGCTGGCGCGCCGCTGCCTTGGGATGCTTGGACGGCAACATCACCGCGAGGCGATCGCGGCGGTAGGCAAGCTGTTCCAGGCCCTCGGCGCCCGCGATCTGGTTGCAGATGCCGAAGTCCGCTGCGCGCTCGCGCACCAGACGCAGGACGTCCGGACTGTGCTGCTCTTCCAGGTCGATGTCCACGTCGGGGAACAGGCGCTGGAAGGCGGCCACGTCCTCGGGCAGGAACTGCACGATGGCCGACAGGTTGGCCACCACCCGCACGTGCCCTTTCACGCCTTCATAGAAGCGCGACAGCTCCGCGCCCATGGCCTCGACGTCGCCGATGATCTGCCGCGCATGGCGCAGCACGGTCTGCCCGGCGGGCGTCACCGTTACGCCTCGGGTGTGCCGGGCGATCAGCGGCAGGCCAATCAGCGATTCCATGTCGGCAATGCGCCGGCTGACGGCCGATGGCGCGATGAATTCGCGCTCGGCCGCCCGCGCGATGCTGTTCTCCTGGCACACCGCCACGAAAAGCCGCAGCGAAGTCAGGTCGAGTTTGCGTAGGATGCTTTCCATGGCGGGTTGGACGGGGCGGCGGGGACCGCCCCCGCATTGACCGGGGATCGTACACCACGCCCCCACCCCGAGCTCATGCCGCCAGCTTGACCGCGTCGCCGCCGCGATAGCGCTCCCACAGGCCGGCCTGCCTGACGCGGGCCTGCGCCACGCTCTTTTCCTTGACGTGCCCATAGCCGCGGATCGCATCCGGCACGTTGGCCAGTTCCAGCGCCGTGTCGCGGTTGCCGGCGTCCAGCGTGCCGGCAAACTCCTCGGCCAACGCCAGATAATCGGCCGCAAGCTGACGCTCCATGCGGCGCTCGGCGGTCCTGCCGAACACGTCCAGCCATGTGCCGCGCACGCGCTTCAGGGGCGCGAGCAGGCGGAACGCCGACTCCATCCACGCCCCATAGGCGCGCTTCTGCGGACGGCCCCGCGCATCGCGGCGGGCAAACGCCGGCGGCGCAAGGGAGTAGCGCAGCGTGTAGTCGCGGCCGGGTTCGCCTTCGAACTGCGCGCGCAGCCGATCCTTGAACGCGGGATCGGCGTGCAGCCGCGCGACCTCGTATTCGTCCTTGTAGGTCATGAGCTTGGCCAGATTGCGCGCCACGGCGCGCGTGATCTCGTGGCGCGCATCGCCCAGCGCGGCTTCGCGGGCGCGCACCGCGTCCACGGCCTTCAGAAAGCCTTGCGCGTAGGTGTCGTCCTGGTAGGCGCGCACGTGCGCCGCCAGACGCTTGACCAGCGCGTCCAGGGATTCGGGCATGGCGACGACCCGCTCGGCCGCCGCCGGGCGCAGGGCCTCGACGCCGCGGTGCGCGGCTTGGCGGCCCAGTTCGAAG
>DALZRX010000348.1:0-4766 GCA_032015805.1 Achromobacter sp. | reverse complement strand
GCAGTTGCGCGGACCCGCCTTGAAGGCCGGCGTCTCGGCGGCGACCTTCGACGCGCACACCGCGCAGCTCGTACCGGACATGGCGGTGATCGATCTGCTGGACGCGCAGCCGGAATTCAAGACGCCCATCTGGGACTACATGGCGGGCCTGGTGGACGACGAGCGCGTGGCGGACGGGCAGGCCGGCATGGCGCGCTGGCAGGCCGACCTGGACCGGGCGTCGCAGCGCTATGGCGTGGACCCGGCCACCATCGCCGCCGTATGGGGCGTGGAAAGCAATTTCGGCCAAACGTTGGGCGGGCGGCCGCTGTTGACGTCGCTGTCCACCCTGTCGTGCCATGGCCGCCGCCAGACGTACTTCCGGGGCGAGTTCTTCGCCACGCTGAAGATCATCCAGGACGAGCACATTGCGCCCGAACGCCTCGTGGGCTCCTGGGCGGGCGCGTTTGGCCAGACCCAGTTCATGCCGTCCACCTACCTGCGGCTGGCGGTGGATTTTGACGGCGACGGCCGGCGCGACCTGGTCGATAGCGTGCCGGACGCGCTGGGCTCGACCGCCAACTTCCTCAAGCGCGCGGGTTGGAACCCGGGCTTGGCATGGGGCTACGAGGTCAGGCTGCCTTCAGGGCTGAATACGGCCGGCGCGGGGCGCAAGAACAAGCGCCCGATGTCGTCGTGGGTGAAACAGGGCGTGACGCGCGCCGGCGGGCAGGCGCTACCGGCGGGCGACACGCCGGCCGGTCTTTTGCTGCCCGCCGGCCGCAATGGTCCGGCGTTCCTGGTCACGCGCAATTTCGACGCCCTGTATTCCTACAACGCCGCCGAAAGCTATGCGCTGGCGATCGCGCATCTGTCGGACCGCCTGCGCGGTGGCGGCCCCTTGGTCCAGGCCTGGCCCACCGACGATCCGGGCCTGTCGCGTGCCGAGCGGCGAGAACTGCAACGCTTGTTGATCGCCCGCGGTCATGACCTGGGCGAGCCCGACGGCATGATCGGCGCGCGGTCGCGCCAGGCCTTGCAAGCCGCGCAGCGGGAGTTGGGCCTGCCGCCGGATGGTCGTGCGGGCCAGAAGGCGCTGAAGGCGCTGAGGGCGGCGGCGGCAGCGCCAAAAGGTTGAGCCGAAAGGATGACCTGCCCGGCGCGATTTACAACTTTTGCAAAGTCGTCGCGGGCAGCAACAGCATTGCCGCGCACCAGGCTTTTCATCGGCCTATACTGATTTCCCGACTTTTTCAGGAGCGCGGCAATGAGCCTATTGGACACTTTGGCCTCGATGGCCGGCGGCGGTCAGCAAGGCGGTTCGGCCTCGCTGCTTCCCGCGCTGATCGAACAACTGAACAAGTATCCGGGCGGGCTGTCCGGCTTGATCGCCAGCTTCCAGAAGGGCGGGCTGGGCGAAGTCGTGGCGTCCTGGGTGGGCACGGGCCAGAATCTGCCGGTCAGCCCAGGCCAGTTGGGTTCCGTGCTGGATCCCGGCGTCGTGAATGAATTGGCCGCCAAGACGGGGCAGGACACCAACTCCGTCCTGGATTCCCTGTCCGCCCTGCTGCCGCAACTGGTCGACAAGGCGACGCCTGAAGGCGCCGTGCAGCCTGGCCAGCAATTCAACCCGACCGATCTGCTGGCGTCCTTGTCCGGCTTGTTCGGCAACCGCGGATAAAGGCAGGGCAGTCTCCTGGCACATCCGCAGCTCAAGTCCCCCCTGCGCCGGCGCCTCTTCCAGGCGCTGGCCCTGGGCGCGCTGGCACCGCTGGCCGCGTGTTCACCGCCGCTCTCCCTTAACGCCACCTTTTTGCAGCTTTGGCGCAGCCACGCAGACCTGACGCCCGATGACTGGCGGCTGAGGCTGCGCAGCTTCCGCCGGCTGGGCTGCCGCGAGATATTCCTGCAATGGACCGGCCTGGAAGGCGGGCGTCCGGACGACTGGATGGCTCCCGATTCGCTGCTGCGCACGCTGTTCGACGAAGCCGCCCATCAGGGCCTGGGCATCCACGTAGGCCTGCCGTACGACCAGCGCTGGTGGGACGTGCTGGCGCGCGCCGACACCCCCGCGCTGGCTGCATACCTGGACCAGACCCGCGAGCGCGGCGTCGCCTACATGCAGCAGTCCGGCTGGAACGAGCGCCGCGCCTTCCGCGGATGGTACCTGCCGTATGAACTGGAACAGTACAACTGGGCGTCGGCCGAGCGGCAGGCTTTGCTGTTGCCGTGGCTGGACAGCCTGTCGCGCGCCGCGCAGGCGACCGGCCGCGGCGTGCCGTGCATCTCCACCTATCACAGCCGTCTGCCTGGCGACGGTTCGTTGATGAAGCTGTGGAGCTACATCCTCGATCACGTGGGAGTCCATCCCATGATCCAGGACGGCGTGGGCGTTGCCGGCATGGCCAATCTGCGCGCGCTGGAGCCGCTGCACGACATGCTGCTGGCCCGCCGCGCGTCATTCGACCTGATCCTGGAACTGTTCGAGGAACTGCCATCGGGCGCCACGGACGGGTCGACCTTCAAGGCCCGTTCGGCCGATTTCCAGCGGGTGCGCGAGCAATGGGAGGTGGCCCGCGACTACGGCGCCAAACGCATCGTGGCTTTTGCGCTGGACCCCTGGGTCATCGACGACACGCCCGAAGCGCGCGCGCTGATGCGCGACTGGATGGACGCCCGTCTCTGACGCGCGCTGCGTCAGTTGAAACTGCGGCCGATGATTTCCAGCATGACTTCGTTCGTTCCGCCGAAGATGCGCAATGCGCGCGCGTCGGCCCAGGCGCGGCCGATGCCGTACTCCGCCATGTAGCCGTAACCGCCGTAGAGCTGGAGCAGGTCGTCCAGGATGCGGCCCTGCATCTCGGTGGCGTTGAGCTTGGCGATGGCTGCCGTCGTGGGGTCCAGTTCACCTTCCATCATGCGCGCCAGGCAATCGTCCAGGAAGACGCGCAGCATGGCGCTCTGGGCACGCGCATTCGCCAGCTTGAAGCGCGTGTTCTGATAGTCGATCACGCGGCGGCCAAACACCTTGCGGTCGCGCGTGTACTGCGCCGCCTGTTCGAGCATGCCCTCCTGCGAGGCCGCGGCGCGCAGCGCGATCGCCAGGCGTTCGCGCGCCAGCTCGCGCGTCATGATCTCGAACGCGTTGTTCAGCGGGCCAAGCAGGCAATCGGCGGGCAGGCGCACGTCGTTGAAAAACAGTTCGCAGGTGTCCTGGCTGTGCTGGCCGATCTTGTGCAGCGGCGCGCCTTTGGTATAGCCGGGCAGGTTCTCCTCCACGCAAAACAGCGACAGGCCGCGCGCGCCCAGGTCGGGCTCGGTGCTGGCCAGCACGATGGCCAGGCCGGCGTTCACACCGTTGGTGATGAAAGTCTTCTGCCCATTGAGGATGTAGTGGTCTCCATCACGCCGCGCGCGCGTGCGGACGGCCTTCAGGTCGCTGCCCGCGTCGGGCTCGGTCAGCGCGATGGCGCCGATCATCTCGCCGCGTGTCATGGCGGGAAGCCAGCGCGCCTTCTGCGCATCGGTGCCGACGTTCAGGAGGTAAGGCGCCACCATGTCGGAATGGATCGAAAAGCCGATGCCCAGGAAGTTCGCGCGGGCCAGTTCTTCGATCACGACGGCGGAATGACCGAAGTCCCCGCCCGCTCCAAAGGGATCCGGCAGCGCGCAATTGAGCAGGCCCTCTTCGCCGGCGCGCCGCCATAGGGCGCGCGGGGTCACGCCGGCGTCTTCCCATTCGGCATAGTGCGGCGCGATCTCGCCGGCGATGAAACGCCTGACCTGGTCGCGGAAGAGTTCGTGGTCGTCCCGGAATACGCGGCGCATGTTGGTCTTCCTATTTCTTGTAAGGGTCCGTGCCGCTGGCCTGGCCTTGCAGCACGGGAGCCTCCGGCGTGCCGGTCATGAACAGGCTGTAGTGGTCGCCGGGCTGCAAGGCTGGCAGCGGCAGCGCCTGCGACGCCGCCGAGCCGCAGCTCGCGGCCAGCGTTGCGCTGACCGGATTGATGGCACGCGCGGCGGATGCGCCGGGTTCGACGTCATTGAACAGGACGGGACCGGACGGACTGACGGACAACTGGCCGGCGGGGCAGTCCGTCGCCAGATTGTAGAAGCGCAGCTCCGCCTTGAGCGCGTCCTGCGCACCGGCGCTATCGTCGATCACGCTGAACGACAGCCTGCCGCCGTCGCGCCGCGGCACCAACGTGCTGAACGTGTCGGGCGCAACCTGCAGGGTGCCGGCGAGCTTGCCGTCGATGCGCACGTCGAACGGCTGGTTGCCTTTCACGATGGCATAGGTGGTGGCTTGCCTGCCAGGTCCGATCTCCTGGGCCGGCCCTTGCGCGACCTGCGCCTGCAATGGATTCACATGCGGATTGACCACCCGCACGAACGAGGAGCCGGCTGGCGGCCGGGCGGCATAGAGTTGCGCCAGGACGCCTTCCGCGGCGGCGCTGGCAGAGCCGGCCGCCAGGGAGAGGAGGAGGAAGAGGCGATAGGTCGTGCGTGTCATGCTTGCGGCTCCGGTTTCTTGCTGAGGCGCGTTTCAAGGTACAGGCGTTCCAGTTGTTTGCGGTCCGCCTTGTCGGTGCTGGTCGTGGGAAAGCGGTGGCAGGCCACCAGTTCGGAAGGGATCATGTAGGGCGGCAGACGCCGGCCGAGCGTGTGCTTCCACTCGGCAAGGTCGACCGGCAGCGGCTGCAGGCCCGGGAGCGGGGCGTCCGACGCCGGGGCGTTTCCTGGCGCAACGTGGCCGGCCGGTTCGACAAAGCCGATCAGCCGGACGA
>DALZRX010000347.1:0-4781 GCA_032015805.1 Achromobacter sp. | reverse complement strand
GCATAGGTGACCGTCTCGTCGGCGGTCACGAGGGCGGGACGCGCCGCCCATTCCGGCTGCTCCCACAAGCGCGCAAACGCCGCCACGATGGTGGCATCGGCAATCGTCATGACTCACTCCCCCCGTACCGGGCTCGATTTGATGGTTGGGCGCGGTCAGCGCAGCGCGACGGCCGCGTCCCGCTCAAACTGCCCGTCGGCATCCAACTCGCGCAAGGCGCGCGTCTCACGCTCGGTCGGCGGTTCGGTCGGGCCCGCGCCGCTGGCGTCGAACTCGAAGCCGGTACGTTCGCGCACTTCGGACAGGCTGGACTCCGGATGCCACGATTGCAGCGCCAGCCGGCCGTCGCGCTTGACGAACACGGCGATCGGCGTCACCACGCCGTGAAACCCGCCCCACGACGTCATGAAGTCGAGCTTGGGCACGAACGTGCGGCGCGAATGCTCGGTGCGCCAGGTGCAGGCGCGCCGGGCCGTCGGCAGCATCACCGCCCCGCCGCCGCCGCCCGGCAGGCGGACCTTGGGTTCATGCCAGTCGCCGATGCAGGAATTGTTGGCGCAGCCCGCGCCGTCGATCTGCGCAGCGCCCAGGAAGGTCAGGTCCATGCGGCCGCGCGTGCACAGGTCGTAGAAATCCTCGTTCGAGAAGATCGACGCGGTGTGTTCCGCCAGCACGGGATCCGAGCTCGACAGCGGAATATGCGAGGGCCGCGGATTCACGCCGCCAGCCACGTTGATGTAGACGAAGTCCCAGTCGTACGCGCGCTTGGCCAAGAGGCACGCCAGCATGGGCATGGTGGAGTTCACGCCGCTGAAGGTGATCTCGTCAGGACGGATAAAGCGCGCCAGGTTGGTGACGATGTACGAAAAGCCCGACCATTGATCAGCCATGATTTCCCTCCCGCGCTTCGGGCGCCGCGGCCATGTGCGCCCGCAGGTCGCTATTCTTGTCCATGTAGGTTTCGACCGACGGATAGTCGATGGCGTAGTCGGGCCAGCAGGAGCCTGGCCACGCGCCCTGCGGCACGACCGCAAAGGCCTGCACCATGAAATACGGCACAAGCGTGGATTCGGGCTGCGCCTCGAACACGGCGCTGTCCACCTGCTTTTCGGCCACGACCAGCACGCTGCCCGCGGCACGCGACATGATGCGGTCCCAGTGCGCCGTGCCGTGCACGCGCACGTTGCCCTGCGCGTCCACTTCCGAAGCCTGGATCACCGCGAAGTCGGGCCGGATCGCCGGCACCACCCAGGTCTTCTCGCCGCTGCCGTAGGGATCGTCCAGGCATTTCCAGCCGTTCAGTTCGGGCAGGCCGCTGCCATGCAGGCCGCCGCAGGGCTGGAACGGCACCCCAAAGGCCGCCGCGCGCAGGCCGGCGGTCAGGCTGGCGCAGGCGTGTTCCTCGAGTTCGATCTCCCGGCGCTCCACGGCGCGCCGGTACCACGGCGCCAGGCCGAAGTTGCCTTCCATCGCGACGATGCCGGCGCGCACGCGGCGCAGCACGCCCGCGCGGCACAGGATGTCCACGTCGTACCCCGGCGACTGCTTGATGAGTTCTAGGCCGCGCTTTTCCTGGCGGATGAGTTCGCGCACGAAGGCGAACGGTCCGCGATGCAGAAAGCTGCCTCCCAGCGCGATCGACGCCCCGTCGGGCACCAGCGCCGCCAATTCCTGCAACGAACATTGCTTGTTCTTCTGGTTGAATCCTGAAGCCATTGTCTTCCTCCCTGCTTCGCAGGCCGCGCCTAGCGCGCCTGCATATATGTCGCCACGCGGTCCTTCAGGCCGGGCGCCGATGCCGATCGCACCAACCGCGCCATGTCTGTATCGGGCTTCTCCTGGGACAACGCCGCGTAGAGTTGCGCGCGGCTGGCGTCCGTCAGCGCCGCGGCCGTCTCCAGCGCTTCGTCGCCGATCCGGGACCAATCGCCAGGCGGCGCGAGCCGGCTGGCGAATCCGTCGCGCAACGCGTCTTCGGCGTTGAAGGTCGCGGCCTGTTCAAGAATCGTGCGCGCGCGCTCCGCGCCCACCAGCGACGCAAAGCGCCGGGTTCCCAGCACCAGGCCAAACTTGAGGCCCGGCATGCGGAACGTGGCGTCGGGCGCGCTGATACGCCACTTGCAGGCGCCGAACACATCCACGCCCGCGCCGAAATTGCGCCCGTGCGCCAGCGCCACCGTCAGGCATGGCGAGGCCGCCAGCCGCTGCAGCAGAGTTTCGATGCGCACGAAGCGCAAGAGGAGATCACCCTCGCTCTGCGTCTGCCAATCGCCAAAGTCAAAGCCCGCACTGAAATTCTTGCCTTCACCCTGCAGCACGACGACCTTGGCCTCTTCGGCCTCGGCATCGTTTAGCGCCGCGATCAGGGCCTCGACCAGATCGGCCGACAGCGCATTCATTTTCTCGGCACGCGTCAGCGTCAGCACGTGCCGCGACCCTTGCCTGTCGATACGCAGGACGCTCATGCGGCACCTCCCTGGCCCGCCGCGCGCAGCGGTCCCAGCACCTCGTCGTTATGCTCGCCAAGCGCCGGTGGTCGGCGGCGCAGCGCCGTGGTCTCGCCATCGAATCGCACCGGCAGGCCAAAGGTCCGCGTCTGCACGCCATTGGGCAATTCCAGCGGCTGCACCCAGCCCATGTGCTCGACTTGCGGATCGGCCAGCACCTCGGAATAGGTATTGATCGGCGCGCACGGCACGCCGGCCGCGCGGAAACGCGCCAGCCAGTCCTGCGCCTCGTGCCCGGCGAAGATCTCCTCCAGGATGTCGCGCAACGCGGCCTGATTGCGGGCGCGGGCGCTTGTGTCGGTAAAGCGCGGATCGGCCAGCAGGTCCTCGCGCTCCACCGTCGCGCACACGGCCTTCCACAGCGCCTGGTTGCCGGCGGCCATGCCGAAATAGCCGTTCTTGCAGCGAAACGCCTGGTAAGGCGCGTTGCGCGGATGGGCCGACCCCAGCTTGACCGGGTCCTTGCCGCTGCCGAAGAACTCGGACGTCTGCAAGGCGGCGATGCCGAGCGTGGCGCCCAGCATCGGCACGTCGATGTGCGTGCCCTGGCCGCTTGCCTGCGCCGCCCGCAGCGCCGATGCAATCGCGAACGCGCCGTAGAGCCCGGCCGAAAAGTCCGCCAGCGGCACGCCGCATTTGACCGGTTCGCCGCCGGGCTCGCCCGTGACGCTCATGATGCCGCTCATGGCCTGGATGGTGAGGTCGAAGCCGCCTTCCTGCGAGCGCGGCCCGGACTGGCCGTAGGCGGAGATCGA
Source organism: Achromobacter sp. (assembly GCA_032015805.1). Classification (GTDB taxonomy): domain Bacteria; phylum Pseudomonadota; class Gammaproteobacteria; order Burkholderiales; family Burkholderiaceae_B; genus Achromobacter. The sequence continues at coordinate 1,519 of DALZRX010000347.1, read as the reverse complement.
GCAATACACCAGCCGGGGATTGGCCTCGCGCAATTGCACGTAGCCCAGGCCCAGCCGATCCATCACGCCCGGCCGGTTGTTTTCGATGAGCACGTCGGCGCGCAGCGCCAGTTCGCGCGCCAGGACCAGATCGCCCGGATCCTTCAGGTTCAACGTCACCGACCGCTTGTTGCGGTTGAGCGAGGCAAAGTTCTCGCTGTAGCCCTCCGAGATGGGCGGCCAACTGCGCAGCGTATCTCCGCCTTCCGGGTTTTCCACCTTGATGACGTCCGCGCCCATGTCCGCCAACAACATGCCGCAAAAGGGTCCCGCCGCGACGTTGCAAATCTCCAGCACCGTGATGCCGGCAAGCGCCGAACTGGGTGTCATGTCTGACCTCTCATTATGAAAATTCAATATTTGGGATGCAAAAATCAGTATAAGGCGCGCCCTTGAACGATGGCATCATCCAGGCCCAGCGCGGCAAAAAGTGATTGCTTTCCAGGCGCTACCTAGTGCAATCCCTAGATGCCGCGGTTAATTGTTGACCAGCATAGCACCGTGTGGAATTCTACGTAAACCATTTATTGGAAAGCCGATCCTATATTTTAGGATTTTGTAGAAGAGGACTGCAGCGGCCAAGGCGCCCCGCAATCGCGAACCGCCCCCTGTCGCATGCTGGCCCACCCACCGAGGAGACTTGCATGAGACTGTTGTGGCGTTTTGCCCTGGCCAGCATGGTGCTGGCGCTGGCGGCCAACCCTGCGTCCGCGGACAACTGGCCGACCAAGCCCGTTCGCATGGTGGTGCCGTTTCCGCCGGGTGGCGCAACCGATGCCGCCGCCCGCATCTATGCGCAACACCTGGGAGACTTCCTGGGCCAGAGCGTGGTGGTGGAAAACAAGGCCGGCGCGGGCGGCGAGATCGGCGCGGAATTCGTCGCGAAGTCCGCGGGCGATGGCTACACCCTGCTGATGGGCGCGGTGGGCAGCCACGCGATTCACGCAGCCATGCCCGACAAACCGGGCTACGACTTTGGCACCGCGTTTGTCGGCGTCTCGATGGCCACCAGCATGCCGATGGCGGTGGCGGTAAACAGCAGCAAGATTCCCGCGAAAAACGTGCAGGAGCTGATCGCGCTCGCCAAGAGCAAACCCGGATCCATCACATTCGGGTCGGCCGGACCGGGCACCTCGCAGCACATGGCCGGAGAACTCTTCCAGGCCGTCACGGGCACGCGGCTGATGCATGTGCCCTACCGCGGCAGTGGCCCGGCCATCACGGATCTTTTGGGTGGCCAGATCGACATGGTCATCGAAACGCTGCCCGCCCTGCTGCCGCAAGTCGCCAGCGGCAAGATCCGGCTGCTGGGCGTCACGACGGCCAAGCGCGCCACGGCGCTGCCCGACCTGCCGACGTTGATGGAACAGGGAGTGAAAGACTATTCGGTCGCCACCACCTACGCCCTGCTCGCGCCGGCCGGCACGCCCCCGGCGGTCGTCGACAAGTTGTCGGACGGCATGCGCCGGGCCGCCGCGAT
>DALZRX010000346.1:0-4784 GCA_032015805.1 Achromobacter sp. | reverse complement strand
GCCACGTCCGCCGCGGCGGCGTTGGCCGATCTGGTCCGCCTTGGGCCGGGCCGGCTTGTCGCGCAGGCGCATCTGGTAGGCCTCGATGGCGCGTCGGACCGTTTCCAGGTGCGGCATGGCTTCGGCCGCGGTCTTGCCCGGAAACACCAGCGTGAATTCTTCGCCGCCGTAGCGATAGGCCTGGCCGCCGCCCGGGACACGGCGCAACTGCGAAGCGACCATGCGCAGCACCTGGTCGCCCACGTCGTGGCCGTGGGTATCGTTGAATGCCTTGAAATGGTCGACGTCGGCCATCGCCAGCGTGTAGACGCGGCCCATGCGTTGCAGCCGCTCGTTCAGTGCGCGCCGGCCCGGCAGGCCGGTGAGCTCGTCGCGGAACGCCATGTGGAAGCCCTCGTGCGCCAGCGAGATGCACAAGGCCGTCAGCGCCGCGGCGGACATCAGCGCCAGTTCAAGCGGCTGGGCCGCGCCGCGCGGCAGGGCCCACGCCATGCACACGAAGCCCAGCCACTGCCCCGCCTGCTGCGGGCGCCCATAGCGCAACAGCAGCAGCGTCAATGTCAGACCCGTGGCCAGCAGCGAGATCAACGCCTCGGCCGGCACGCCCAGGCGGGCCAGCATGCCCTGCAGTGCAAACGTGCTGAATATTTCACCCACGCCATCCTTGCCCACCAGCGCGATCACGGCCACGCCGCCCGCCATCAGGCCCAGGCGCAGCGCCACGTCGATCAGCATGCTGGATCGTTCGGACCACAGGGCATTGATGGTGTAGACGAGCGCCCACCAGGCCAGCACGGGTCCCATCGCCCACGGCGCCTCCCGGGCAAGCGTGGGCCACGCCGCCGTGACGGCAAGCACGCACAGCATCAGGGCCATCGTTTGCGAGCGCTGATACATCAGGCAGATCGCCGAGCCGATCAGCGCCATCACCCACGGCACGAAAGGCACGATGAGGCTCAACGCGGGCGGCCATTCCCGCCAGAACAGCAGCCCGACTGCGGCGGCCACCGGCAACGCGGGATAGAACAACAGGGGCAGCCAGGGAATATGGGGGTAACGCACGGATTGGGCCTTGCTCACGCTTGCAGAAATGACGTCGCCAAATCGGCAAACACATGTAATCTTTTTACGGACGCGGCATGGGGTTCTTTAGCGCAGGCCGCGTAACAGCGCGGCCCTGCCCTTTGCCCTGTTGCGCTTCACCATCACAAGGCCCCCATGAAAATCCTGGTCAATATCGATGTTCCCGATCTTGAACACGCCATCGGCTTTTACCAGGCGGCCTTCGGCTTGACGCTGAATCGCCGACTGGGTCCGGCGGCCGCGGAAATGCTGGGCGCCGAGGCCCCCATCTACCTGCTCGAAAAGGCCGCGGGCACGCCCGCGGCCCGCGCCATGCGCCAGCCGCGCGACTACGCGCGGCATTGGACGCCCGTGCATCTGGATGTGGTGGTGGACGATGTGGACGCTGCGGTGGCCAAAGCGGTCGCGGCCGGCGCACGGCTGGAGGATCCGCCTTCCACACATGCCTGGGGCCGTATTGCGCACCTGGCCGATCCCTACGGCCACGGCATCTGCATCCTGCAATTCGTGGGCCGCGGTTATGACGAGCTGGCGACCGAAGCTGGCGCGGATCCCGCGCCGCTGCGCTTCCTGCCCGCCGCCGAAGCCGATTTCGAGGCCCTGCTGGCGTTGCGGATCGCCGCCATGCGAGACAGTCTGGAACGGCTGGGCCGCTTCGATCCGGATCGCGCGCGGGCGCGGCTGCGCGGCACCTTCCGTCCCGACTGCACCTGGCACATCGAGGAAGGCAGCGATCGCATCGGGTTCTACTGCCTGCGCCCGGAGGGCGAGCATCTGCGGCTGGATCATTTGTACGTGCATCCCTGCGCGCAAGGACGAGGCGTGGGCGGGCTGGTGTTGCGCCGGATCCTGCAGGATGCCGACCGCCGCCGCGTGGGGGTAACGCTGAGCGCGTTGCGCGGCAGCGATTCGAATCGCTTCTATCGCCGGCACGGCTTCGTGCAGATCGGCGAAGGCGAGTGGGATATCGACTACCTGCGGCCGCCGGCCGCAGGCTGAGGAATCAGGTGCGCGGCAGCGTGACGCCGCGCTGGCCCTGGTACTTGCCGCCGCGGTCGCGGTACGAGGTTTCGCAGACCTCGTCGCTTTCCAGGAACAGCATCTGCGCGCAGCCTTCGCCGGCGTAGATCTTGGCGGGCAGCGGCGTGGTGTTCGAGAATTCCAGCGTGACGTGGCCTTCCCATTCGGGTTCCAGCGGCGTCACGTTGACGATGATGCCGCAGCGCGCGTAGGTGCTCTTGCCCAGGCAGATCGTCAGCACGCTGCGCGGGATGCGGAAGTATTCGACCGTGCGGGCCAGCGCGAACGAATTGGGCGGGATGATGCAGACATCGCCCTTGAAATCCACGAACGAGCCTTCGTCGAAATTCTTGGGGTCGACGATGGTGGAATTGATGTTGGTGAAGATCTTGAATTCGTCGGCGCAGCGCACGTCGTAGCCGTAGCTGCTGGTGCCGTAGCTGACGATGCGCCCGCCATTGGCCGTGCGGACCTGACCCGCTTCGAAGGGTTCGATCATGCCGGCTTCGGCCTGGCGGCGGATCCAGCGGTCGCTTTTGATGCTCATGGTGGGTGTGGTGCTAGGGATTTGAATGGGCGTCATTTTATCCCGAGCGCGCCAGTGCCACCCCGAACCGGGCGGGACAGGCTTGTCCCGCCTCAATTCGATGCGCCGGATCAATTGCCGAACAGGGTCCGATACACCAGCGAAATCCCGTTGACCGAGCCGCCCTTCAAATCCAGGGACAGACCGCGCGCCAACCGGTAGCTGGCGCGGCCCACGGTATCGCTGCCCGAAAGCGCCTGCTCGACGCTCAGGGTGATGCCATTGGCGAAGTTCTTGCTGGCCACCAGGAACTGCGTGGACAGATCGCTGCCGATATCGCGGTTCACGTTGCCGGCCACCGTGCGGTCGGGCAGGATGCTGCCCGAGCTGCCCATGTTGCCGGTGCGCACCGCCACGTCGTCCAGGCCGAATTGCTTGTAGAACGGCTGGCCGCCGCCCAGCAGCGCCGTGCCGATCGACACCAGCAATGCCGCGTCGCCGCCGCTTTCGTCTGGCCCACGCCCCAGCAGCAGCCACGATAGTTTTTCGACGTCGCTGACCTCGGGGTAGGACACCAGATCGATGCGCGGCCGCTGGGCCGTGCCCACCACCCGCACGCCCGCCTCGACCAATTCGCCCGTGCGCAATGCCTCGATGTCCAGAATGGGGTTGTCCAGGCGGCCCTGGAAGGTCAGCGTCCCGCGGCTCAAGCGCAAGCGCTGGCCGTAGGCCTCGATCCCGCCGCCGCGCGTGCGCAGTTGGCCCCAGCCGGTCAGCCGGCCTTCGTTCAGGCGGATCTGGATCGAGCCGAGCAAGCCGGCGTCCAGCCCCATGCCGGTGATGTAGAAGCGCGGTCCCATGTCGAACTTCAGGTCCATGCTTGTTTGCAGCGGCGTAGAGACCTTGTTGGGGTCGTCGCCCGCGCGGATCACGCGCACGTCGTCGTCCAGCGTCGGCACGCCCTGCAGGATTTCCAGGCTGAACCAGCCCGCATCGGCGCTCAGGTTGCCCACGATCTCCAGCCGCGGCATGGCCGCCCGCACCTCGACCGTGCCGGACACCATGGCGTAGCGGTCCGAGCGCTGCAAGGCCGGGAAGCGGAACAGCGTGAGCTTGATCGCGCCGCCGCCGTCCATGATGTTCCAGTCGCCCTTGGCTTCCGCGTAACCGCCCTTCGCGCCCGCGTTGGTCGTGATCCACTCCTTGGTTCGCCATTCGGCCGGCATGACGCGCAGCGACGCCGGAAAGCGCAGGCTGTCCAGTATCAGCCGCTGGCCGTCCAGGCGCGCGGACAGCGTGCCGTCGATCAGGCGCACGCCGTCGTCGATGCGCACCAGGCGCAGCTTGTCGCCCCGGATGGCGCCGGTGGCGCCCCATTGGCCGGCGAGCGTGCCCTGCACGTCGATGTTGGCCTTGAGAGTGCCGCCGACTTCCATGGCGTCGCCCACGAAAAGGCCGACCCATGCCAGGTCGGCGATGTCCGCATTCAGCCGCGCCCGCAGCGGCTGGCGCGAATCCAGCGCCATGCCGCCCTGCGCGTCCACCAGCAATACCGCCGTGCCGGTGCCGTTGATCGACCCCATCTTTTCCGTGGACAGGTCGAGCTGGGCGTCCAGCCGGCTGGCGTTGGCCGAGGTCGGCGTGGCCGTCACGTCAACGACCAGGGTCTTCACGCCCAGCGGGATGGGCGGATCGCCCGGAATCAGCAGGTCGCCCGAGCGGCGGGCGATGCGGGCCCGGCCTGCCAGGCGCCCGTCGAACTTCAAATCCCACAGGAGGTCGAGCGCGATGCGGCGCTGACCGTCGGGCACCACCGCGTTCACGCGGCTGTTGCCGCGGCCGAGCTTGGCCGCCGCTTCGGGATCGAACGCGCCGACCACCTGGCGCGCCGTGGCGGCCGTGATGACGAGGTTGTCCGCCAGGCCGGCGGTTTCCCAGCGCTTGCCGCCGCCGCGCGAACCCTGGTGCGCCAAGGTCAGGCGCTCCTTGCCCGGCAGGGTCAGGCTCAGCGCGGTCTGGCCGACCTGCCATTGCCACTGCGGCGCAACGGCCGACGGCAGGAAGGACAGCGTGACCGGCCGGTCCAGGGAGACGGCGAATCCGGCCGTATCCGCGGCCAGCCGGGAGAACGTGCCGCGCCAGCCCACCAGCGCCG
>DALZRX010000345.1:0-4796 GCA_032015805.1 Achromobacter sp. | reverse complement strand
CCGGATCGCGGACGGCGCGCCGCTGGTGGCCCGCTGGCACAAGAAGTTCGTGCGCAACCTGGTGCAGGGCAAGACGCTGACCGACGCCGACCGAGACGAAGCCTTCGACTGCTTCGATACCGAGGATTTCCGCGCCGGCTACCGCGCCTTCCTGGCCAAGGCCAAGCCGCAGTTCAGCGGCCGTTGAACGCAGATCGAGGAATACGCATGCATAACGACACTCGCGGCACCAGCCGCCCGCCCCTTCCCTCGTCCGATGCCCCCGCCGGCGCGCTTGCCGGCATGCGCGTCATCGAGCTGTCGCAGATCATGGCAGGCCCGACCTGCGGCATGATGCTCGCGGACCTGGGCGCCGACGTGATCAAGGTTGAAAAGATCGACGGCGGCGACGATTCGCGCCAGTACCGGGACCCGCAGATCAACGGCATCTCGGCCCCGTACCTCATGCTCAACCGCAACAAGCGCGCCATCGCGCTGGACCTGAAGCACCCCGAGGGCAAGAAGGTCCTTTTGCGCATGATCCGCGACGCCGACGTGGTCACCGAGAACTTCCGCAAGGGCACGATGGAAAAGCTGGGGCTGGGCTATGACACGCTGCGGCAGGAAAACCCGGGCCTGATCTATTGCGCCGTATCGGGCTACGGCACCACGGGCCCCTATGCCGACAAGGGCGGCTTCGACCTCGTGGCGCAGGGGTTCTCGGGCCTGATGGCCATCACCGGCGAACCGGGCGGCCCGCCGCTGCGCACCGGCAATTCCGTGGCCGATATCAACGCCGGCCTGCTTGCCGCGTTCGGCGTGCTGGCGGCATACCAGCACAAGCAACGCACCGGTGAAGGACAGATCGTCGAGACCTCGCTGCTGGAAGCGAGCCTGCAGCAACTGTACTGGCATGCCGCCATCTATTTCGGCAGCGGCGTCTCGCCAGGTCCGACCGGCTCGGCACACGTGCTGAGCGCGCCCTATCAGGCGTTTCCCACCCGCACCGACTGGATCATCATCGGCGGCGCGAACGAAAAGAACTGGCAACGCATCGCGCAGGCGCTGGGCAAGCCCGAATGGGCCGAAGACCCCCGCTATGCGCGCAATCGCGATCGCATGCAGAACCGCGATGAGCTGGTGGCGGAAATCTCCGCAATCCTGAAGACCCGCGACGCGCAGGAATGGCTGGACATCTTCGATGCCGCGGGCGTTCCCGCCGGCCCCGTGCATTCGATCGCTCAGGCGTTGTCGCATCCCCAGACGCTTGCGCGCGAGATGGTGGTGGAGCAGGACCATCCCGTGGCGGGCAAGGTGCGCACCGTGGGCATGCCCGTGAAACTGTCCGCCACGCCCGCCAGATACCATCGGGCCGCGCCGCGGCTGGGCGAGGATTCCATCGCGATCCTGGGCGAGTTCGGCTACGGCAAGGAAGAGATCGACGCGCTGATCGGCGCCGGCGTGGTTGCGGCCGTGGACCGTGAACCGGTGCAGGCCTGAAGCTTGAAAAACGCAAGGCGGAATCACCGCCTTGCGTAATTTCCTTTACTCCACTTCACCCAGGTACGCGGCGCGCACCTTGGGATCGTGCAGCATGTCGCGCGCGGGGCCGGACAGCGTGATCTCGCCCGACTCCATCACGTAGCCGCGATGGCTGTTCTCCAGCGCGAGCCGCGCGTTCTGCTCGATGAGCAGGATCGTCACGCCTTCGCTGGCGATGGTGCGCACCACTTCGAACACCTTCTCGACCATCAGGGGCGCAAGGCCCATCGACGGTTCATCCAGCAACAGCAGCTTGGGACGCGCGATCATGGCGCGGCCCATGGCCACCATCTGCTGCTCGCCGCCCGACAGGGTGCCGGCCGCCTGCTTGCGGCGCTCGGCCAGACGCGGGAACAACGTGAAGACGCGATCCGTGTCCTGGCGGATCTGGGCCGCGTCGCGGCGGATGTAGCCGCCCATCGCGAGGTTTTCCTCGATGGTCAGTTGCCCGAAGATGCCGCGGCCCTCCGGCACCATGACCAGGCCCTTGCGGACCAGTTCATGCGACTTCTGGCCACCGATGGACTGCCCGGCGTAGACGACCTCGCCGCCTGCCAGCGGCACCAGGCCGCAGATGGCGCGCAGCGTCGTGCTCTTGCCCGCGCCGTTGGCGCCGATCAGGCAGACCAGTTCACCTTCGTCCACGCGCAGATCGATGCCGCGCACCGCGCGGATGCCGCCGTAGGACACTTGCAGGCCCCGCAGCGCCAGCAGGGGTTGGGATGCCGTCATGTTGCCTGGCCCTCGTTGTGGATGAGCGGATCCTGGGCAGCGCCGGCGCCCAGATACGCCTCAATGACCTTGGGATCGCGCTGCACCTGGGCGGGCTTGCCCATCGACAGCACCTTCCCGTACTCCAGCACCAGCACGCGATCGCACAGCCCCATGACAAGCTTCATGTCGTGCTCGATCAGCAGCACGGTGACACCGTCCGCGCGAATCTTCTCGACCAGCTTGCGCAGCACCACCGTTTCGGATGCGTTCATGCCCGCGGCCGGTTCGTCCAGCGCCAGCAACTTGGGATCCGTCGCCAAGGCGCGGGCGATTTCCAGACGCCGCTGGTCGCCATAAGGCAGCGACCGCGCGACGTCGTTGGCCCGATGGCCGATACCGACGTAGTCCAGCAGCTCCTGGGCACGCGCCTCGATGGCGGCCTCTTCGGCACGCGTGGCGCGGGTGCGCAGCACCGCGCCCAGCACGCCCGCCCGGGTCCGCATGTGGCGGCCGATCATCACGTTCTCGATCGCGCTCAGGTTCGCGAACAGGCGGATGTTCTGGAACGTCCGCGCCAGGCCCGCATACGCGACCTCGTGCGGCTTCTTGCCCGACATCGATTCGCCGTTGAACGTGCAGGTGCCCTCTTCGGGGATGTACAGGCCCGTCAGCACATTGAACAGCGTGGTCTTGCCCGCGCCGTTCGGGCCGATCAGGCCGTAGATCTCGCCCTGTTCGATGTCGAAGCTGACGTCCGACAAGGCTTGCAGCCCGCCGAAGCGCTTGCCCAATCCCTGGGCTTGCAGCAGTTTGCTCATGCCGCGCCCCCTTGCGTCTTGGTGGCAAGTTCGCGCTTGCGCACCGCCGACGGCCACAGGCCCGCCGGACGGAACAGCATGACGCACACCATGGCCAGGCCGAACAGCAGCATGCGGATGCCTTCCGGATCCAGCACGACGGCGCCGAACAGCATGTGCTGGACGGGCTCCACCACCGCGCGCAGGAACTCCGGCAACGCGGCCAGGATCAGCGCGCCCAGGATGACGCCTGGGATGTGGCCCATGCCGCCGAGCACCACCATGCACAGGATCGAGATCGATTCCATGAGCGAGAAGCTTTCGGGGCTGACGAAGCCTTGCATCGACGCGAAGAGCGCGCCGGCGACGCCGCCGAACGACGCGCCCATGGCGAATGCCAGCAGCTTGACGTTGCGGGTGTTGATGCCCATCGCCTTGGCGGCGATTTCATCTTCGCGGATCGCTTCCCAGGCGCGGCCGATGCGGGAATTCTGCAGGCGCACGCACACCACGACGATGATCAGCGTCAGCGCGAGGAGCAGGTAGTAGTACTTTTCCGGCCCGGTGAAACGTATGCCCATCAGGTTCTGCGTGCGGCCGAACACGAACTCGCCGACCTTGAAGGTGTCGATGCGATTGATGCCCTGCGGCCCGTTGGTGATGTTGATGGGCGCGTTCAGGTTGTTCAGGAAGATGCGGATGATCTCGCCGAACCCCAGCGTCACGATTGCGAGGTAGTCGCCTCTCAACTTGAGTGTCGGCGCCCCCAGCAGCACGCCGAACAGGCACGCGACCGCCAGTGCGATCGGCAGGATCGCCCAGAACGGCAAGTGCAGCCCGAAATGCGGCGACGCGAGCAGCGCCCAGGTATAGGCGCCCACGGCGTAGAACGCGATATAGCCGAGGTCCAGCAGGCCCGCGAAGCCCACCACGATGTTCAGGCCGAGCGACAGCATCACATACAGCAACGCGAAGTTCAGGATGCGGACCCAGCTTTGCCCCGCCATGCCGATCACGAAGGGCAGCACGGCCAGGACGACACCGATCAGTGCGATGCCGATCAGGTTGCGGGTGGAGAACCCGCTTTTCTTCAGGTGGGCATTCATGCGCGATCCCCCACCCGTTCACCCAACAGGCCCGAGGGACGGAAGATCAGCACCAGCACCAGCACGAAGAACGCAAACACGTCCTGGTAGTGGCTGCCCAGGAAGCCGCCCGTCAGGTCGCCGATGTACCCGGCGCCGAGCGATTCGATGATGCCCAGCAGCAGGCCACCGGCCATCGCGCCAACCAGGTTGCCGATCCCGCCCAGTACCGCGGCAGTGAAGGCCTTCAGGCCCAGCATGAATCCCATCGTGTATTGCGACACGCCGTAATACGTGGCGACCATCATGCCGGCCACGGCGGCCAGCGCCGACCCGATCAGAAACGCCGCCGAAATCACCGTATTGATGTTCACGCCCATCAAACCCGCGACTTCGCGATTCTGCGCGGTAGCGCGCATCGCGGTGCCAAGCCGGGTCTTGTGCACGACGGCCAGCAGCCCGCCCATGATGAGGGCCGCGATCACCACGATGGCGATCTGCAACGTGCTCATGCGCGCGCCGGCAAACTCGAAGACCTGCGGCGACAGCACTTGGGGGAAGTTGAGATAGTTGCGGCCCCAGCCCATCATCGCGACGTTCTGCAGAATGATGGATACGCCGATGGCGGTGATCAGCGCCGCCAGACGGGGCGCGCGGCGCAGCGGCCGGTAGGCCACGC
>DALZRX010000344.1:0-4804 GCA_032015805.1 Achromobacter sp. | reverse complement strand
GCCGCAGCGGGCAACGGCGGCGGTGTGCCGGACGGGCTGACCGAAGGCGGGTTGTGGGCGGCCGAGGGCGCCCTGGCCAAATGGGAAGGCGCAAAGGCCGCCAAGCCCAGCGTCGAGAATGGCCGGCAGGTCGTCAGCATCGAGCAGACGCAGTCGCGCGCGATCCTGAACTGGGACACCTTCAACGTGGGCCGCAACACCACGGTGCAATTCAAGCAGGGTGCGGACGACGCCGTGCTGAACCGGGTGGTGGGCGCGTCGGCCCGCCCCAGCCAGATTCACGGCGCAATCAAGGCGGACGGCACCGTGCTGGTGGTGAACCAGAACGGCGTGATCTTCACCGGCACCAGCCAGGTCAACGTGCGCAACCTGGTGGCGGCGGCGGCCGACATCGGCGATCAGCAGTTTCGCGACAAGGGCCTGTACGCGGACAACGGCGCGGCGCCCACGTTCACGGACGCGCTGGGCCGCATCGACGTGCAGGCCGGCGCCGTCATTCAGACCGCGCCGTCCAAGACGTCCACTTCGGGCGGCGGCTACGTGCTGCTGCTGGGCAAGGAAGCCGCCAACGCGGGCACGATCGACACGCCGGGCGGACAAGCGCTGCTGGCCGCCGGCGACAGCTTCGTGATCAAGCGGGGCCAAGGCACGTCCGGCAATCTGGCGTCCACCACCAAGGGCAACGAGGTCACGCCCGCGGGCACGCCCGGCAAGGTCCTGAACACGGGCCTGATCCAGGCGTCCATGGGCGACGTGACGCTGACGGGCGGGAACGTTGTGCAGGCTGGGGTGGTGTTGTCCAGCACGTCCGTGGATACGCGCGGCACGGTGCACCTGAACGCGGCGGGAGAGGGCGCGACCGTCGTCCTGGGCGAGGGGAGTACGACGGCCATTCTGCTGGACCGCAGCGGAGCCCTTGCGCTGGACAGCCAGCGCGATGGCCTGCGCGTGCCCGTGGGGCCGCAGACGGAGACTCCGATCGTGGCGGCCGGCGCCGACCGGCGCGAGATGTCCCGGGTGGAGATCAGCAGCACCGGCACCGTGGACTTCGCGTCCGGTTCCATCACCCTGGCCACCGGCGGCCAGATCGCCGTCCAGGCCGCGCAGCGCAGCCTGTTGCGCGACGGCGCGATCCTGGACGTGGCCGGTGCGGTGGGCGTGCCGGTCGCGATGGAAAACAACAACGTCAAGATCAACGTGCAGGGCAGCGAACAGCGCGATGCCCCGATCAACCGGGACAGCGGAAAACTGAACAACAGCGACGTCTGGGTGGACGCGCGCGATCTGGTCCTGGTGCCCGCGGGCACCAACGGCTACGCCACTGACCGCTGGTACACGGCCGGCGGCCTGCTGGAAGTCAGCGGATACCTGGGCACGCAGGGACACGCCATCAACGAATGGATGGCGGTGGGCGGCAATGTGGAGTTCACCGGCGGCGACGTCGTGACGCGTGCCGGTTCGCAGATCAACGTGTCGGGCGGCACGCTGGACGTGCAGGACGGCATGATCCGGCAAACGTGGCTGCGTGGCGCGGATGGCCGCCTGTACCAGGTGTCGCGCGCGCCGGGCGACCTGGCCTACACCGGCTTGTACAAGGGCTACGAGGCGCAAAGCGAGCGCTGGGGGCACACGCGCTATTTCTATAACCCGCTGATCGCGCCGCAGGAAAGGTTCGAAACCGGCTATACCGTCGGGCGCGACGCGGGCAGGCTGGTGATCGGCACCAAGAGCGCGGTGCTGGAAGGCGAGTTGGTCGGACAGACTTTCCAAGGCGACCGCCAGAGCTCGGCCCCGCAGGCGGGCCTGGATGGATATCAACAATCGCAACGCGCCGCGGCGCGCGGCGCGCAGCTTGTCGTGGGCGTCTATCGCCCCAACTACGTCAAGGCCACCGGTGCGCTGCAATACGGCTTGGGGCGGAACGAAAATACGGTCGATCAAGTCGTGCTGTCCGACCGTGCGGCGGCAATCGCCGCCGGCCTGGACCTGAATACCGCGCTGCCCGAGGACCGCGCGGGCATCCTTCATCTGGATACGACCAGGCTCAATGGCTTCGGATTGGGCGCCATCAGGATCGCCGCCAATGAGATCGCGGTGCAGTCCGATCTGGCCGTGTCGCCAGGAGGCGAAATCACGCTGTTCGCCAGCAAGGTGTCGGTGGATGCGACGCTGACTGCGCGTGGGGGCAACATTCGCCTGGGCAATGCGCTGGCGCAGACCTCGTCCTCTGGAACGGCCGACACGTTCTCCGGCGCGGTGGGTGCGGAGGATGCGCTGGCGCTGAGCGCGCGCGCGCGGCTGAATGTGGCGGGGCTGTGGTCGAATCTGGCGATGTCGCCAGACCTGACCGGCGGCATGCCTTATCTGAACGGCGGAACGGTGTCCCTGCGCAGCAGCGCGGATATCCTGCTGGACGCCGGCAGCGTCATCGACGTGAGTTCGGGGGCATTGCTCGGCGCGACCGGCAAGCTGAAGGGCGGCAAGGGCGGCAACACCACGGTGGAGTCAGTCGACAGCGGCACGGAGGCCGGCGGTCGCTTGGTTCTGGGCTCGACGTTACGCGCTTATGGCGTCGAAGGCGGCGGTACCCTGGCGGTCACGGCGAGCAGGGTCGTGATTGGAGAACCGCAATCCGGCGTTGACGCGGACACGCTGGTGCTGCAGGCCCCGCTTTTCCAACAGGGCTACGCGCGCTATGAGGTGACGGGCCGCCATGGCCTGGAAGTGGCGCAGGATACACGCGTCGACGTGTTGATGCCGGTGTACCGCCCCATCTCGGGCGCGGCCCGCCTGCCGGGCGACACAGATCCGTCGGCCGTCTTGGAAACCTGGCTCCCGCCCGTTTATCTGCATGACACCGCGGCCGGAACGATAACGCAGCGCCGCGGCGCCAGTCTGTCTTTGCAGAGCGGCCGAAGCCTGGGGCAGGTAAGCGTCGATACCGATCCGAATCTGGTCATCGGCCGTGGCGCGCAAGTGAATGTGGACCCCGGGCAAACCATCCAGTTGCGCGGCGCGGGCCAGATCACGGTGCTGGGCGCCCTGAGGGCGGCGGGCGGCAAGATCGATATCCGCCAGCTTCGCATGGGCGACATCGATGTGGCCGAAGACGGCGACATCGCCGGCGGTGAGGTGCATGACCGGTCGATCTGGATCGGCGAGCAGGCGGTGCTGGACGTGGCCGGACGGGCGGAAACCGGCATGGATACGCGGGGCCGCCGCTACGGCGTGGCGGATGCGGGCGGCGTGATCGTCATCGGTGGCGAGATCGATCATGACCGCGCAACGGCGACCTCGTCCGATGCGTACGTCATCGTGCGTCCCGGCGCGGTGCTGGATGCGTCGGGCGCGGGCGCGATCGTGGATGTGAACGGCGTGGGGCCGGTGGAATTGAACCGCGACGGCGGCCGCATTTCGCTCAGTTCCTACAACGGCCTGCACCTGGACGGAACGTTCATTGCGCGCGCAGGCGGCGCGAACGCCTCTGGCGGCACGCTGGACATCGCGCTGGAGACGCCGCTGTACCGCACCTGGGGCGAGGGCGTGGCCGGCGTGGGTGTACAGGTGCCGCGCGAGCTGGTGCTGGCGGCGGGCGAAGGCAATGCGCTGGACGCGGGCCTTGCGCCGGGCGAAGCCGCCGAAGGCCTCCAATATGGGCAGACGCGCCTGGACGCGGCGCGCTTGCTGGCCGGCGGCGGCTTCGATCATCTAGGCCTGCTGTCCAACGGCCTGATGTCTTTCGATGGCGACGTCAACGTCGCGGTGGGCCAGAGCCTGCGCCTGTATGCCGGCGCATACTCACTGGCGCCGAAGGCCGACGCGCAGACCCGCGTGAACCTGGCGGCGTCGTATGTGCGCCTGTCCGGCCCCGGGAAGTATTTCAGCACCAATGGTGTGATCAGGCCGCGCGTGATGTTCGCCGATGCGCCCGACGTTGGCGATGGCGCGTTCACCGTGCGCGCGGGCAACCTGCTGGAAGTGGGAAACAGCCTGTCTTTTGGCACGCAGGGCACCATCAACCGCAGCGTGGGCGGCGCGTTGACGCTGCAGCGATCGGGCTTTGACCGTGTCGTGCTGGACAGTGGCGGCGATCTGCGATTCCTGCGCCACAACGATGAAGAGCCGCGCACACGCCTCTGGACCCGCGGCGACCTGGACCTGATCGCCGCGCAGATCTACCCGGGCACGGGCACCGAGGCCGAGGTGCTGGCCGGCTACACGCGCAACCCGGTATCGGGCATCAATGTGTTCGACCCGGACCGCGTGTTGCGCATCGGCCGGCACGAGGGCGCGTCGCTGGCTACGCCTTATTCCGCGTTTGGCACGCTGCGCATGGCGGCCGCCAACGTGGAACAGGGGGGCGTATTGCGCGCGCCGCTGGGGGCGATCGAACTCGGCGACATGAGCGCACCGCGAGGCACGCAGCGCCTGGTGCTGCTGCCGGGCAGCGTCACGTCGGTCAGCGGCGCCGGCCTGGTCATGCCGTATGGCGGCACGACCGATGGCGTGTCGTACAAGTTCGATGGCGCAGAGGTATCCCTGGTGGGCGTCGGGGGGGGCACGGCCGTAGGCTCGGGCGCCTATCTGCGCACAGGCATCACGTTCGGGTTCCGCGATGTGGACGCGCTGCCGGGGTCCGTGCTGGACCTGTCCGGCGGTGGGGAGCTGACGGGCGCCGGCTTTGTTTCCGGCCGCGGGGGCTCGACCGACGCGCGCTTTGCGCCACTGGTCCGCATGAATCCCAATGGCGGCTTCACCCTGCCTGGCCTGGCCAGCAACCCGGTCTACGCGATCGTGCCCGGCG
>DALZRX010000343.1:0-4818 GCA_032015805.1 Achromobacter sp. | reverse complement strand
CGGCGCCGGTCAGCCCGGGCGCATCGCCCAGCAGCGCCACGACGGGCGTGCGCTCCACCCGGACGCCGCGTGCGGCCAGGTGGCTCGCTTCCTCCGGCGACGGTTCAAACTGGCCTTGCGTGAAATAGGTGGTTGGTCCCCAGTCGGGCAGGAGCATCGCCTGGTGCGTCGACATCGGATGCGCGGCCAGCACGCCCAGCGGACCTCCGGCCACCTCAAAGCCATGGCAATAGGGGCAGTGCAGCACCGTCTGGCCCCAGCGGTCCTGCAACCCGGGCAAGGACGGCAGCTCGTCCCGCATGCCGGTGGCCAGGATCAGGCGCGCGCCGCGCACGCCCTGTCCGCCGGCCAGGACGACTTCAAAGCTGCCATCCCGCAACGCCGCCTGGACCGCCTCGCCGTCCTCGAACGCGACGGACGTATAGCGCGCAAGTTGCTCGCGCGCCCGCGCCACGATTTCCTGCGGTGGCACGCCATCCTGTCCGAGAAAGCCGTGCGCGTGCGCCGCAAAACGATTGCGCGGACGTGCCGCATCGATCAGCAGGACTTTCCGGCGGGCGCGCGCCAACTGCATGGCGGCCGATAGGCCGGCAAAGCTGCCGCCGATGATGATGACGTCGTATTGCATGAACGGATCCTCCACATTCGGGTTTCGATACTTTGAAAGTTGCATGATAGGGTGGAGATGCTTGTTACGCAACTTCGAATGTTGCATTTGCTCGGAGCCTTCGCGAGGAATGTCGCTTGCTGAGCCTGGCGGCTTCAGGACTCGGTTGCGTCCGTCCCCCGGGCGGGACTACCCTGAAACCCTCTACACCGGCGGCCGCCCGCAAGTGCTGGCCGCCAAGGAGACTGGCATGCAGCACACGACTGAACTACGCGGCCGGGTGGCCGTGGTGACAGGCGCGTCTTCAGGCATCGGACGCGCCACGGCGATCGGGCTGGCGCAAGCGGGCGCACAAGTGGTGGTGAACCACCGGGCGGGCGGTGATTCCCAGGCCCGCGGCGCCGCGGTGGTGGAGTCGATCCAGCGCAGCGGCGGCACGGCGGTCGCTGCCGCCGCCGACATCAGCCGCGAATCGGATGTCGAGCATCTCTTCGAGCAGGCGGTCCAGCACTTTGGCCGGGTCGACATCCTGGTCAACAACGCGGGGGTGGAACATCCGTCGCCCATTGCCGACATGACGCTCGCCGACTGGCAGCGGGTGATCGACGTGAATCTGACTGGTCACTTCCTCTGCGCCCGCGCGGCGGCTCGCGCCTTCAAGACTCAACCGCCCGATCCCGCCCGGCAAAACCTCTCGGTGGGCAATATTCTCTTCATCAGCTCGGTGCACGAGGTGATTCCCTGGGCTTTCCAGGTCAACTACGCGGCGTCCAAGGGCGGGATTTCGCTGCTGATGAAGTCGCTGGCGCAGGAATTGGCGCCCGACCGTATCCGGGTCAATTCGATCGCCCCAGGCGCGATTCGCACCGCGATCAATCAACCGGCCTGGGATACGCCGCAGGCATTGGCCAAACTGCTCGAGCTCATCCCCTATGGCCGCATCGGCGAGCCGGAGGACATTGCGCAGGCCGCCGTCTGGCTGGCCGGCGACGCGTCCGACTACGTCACCGGCACGACGTTGTTCGTGGACGGCGGCATGACGCTGTACCCCGAGTTCCGCGGCGCGGGCTGAGGCGGGCATGTCCAAACCCCTGGAAGACTACGGACTCATCGGCAACATGCTGTCCGCCGCCCTGGTGGCGCGCGACGGCTCGATCGACTGGCTGTGCCTGCCGCATTTCGATTCGCCGGCGTGCTTCGCGGCGTTGCTCGGAGACGAAAGCCATGGGCGCTGGCTCATCGCGCCGCACGGCAAAGTCAAGGCGACGTCGCGCCGCTACGTGCCTGATACCGCGGTACTGGAAACCCGCTTCGAGACCCGCACGGGCTCGGTGCTGGTGTACGACTTCATGCCGCTCAGTGATGACGACGAGCGCGCGGACGTGGTGCGCATCGTGCGGGGCGAGTCCGGCCATGTGCAGATGGACATGGAGCTCATCCTGCGATTCAACTACGGCCAGGGCGTGCCCTGGGTGAGGCGGCGCGACTACGGGTTGAATGCCATTGCGGGTCCGGACGCGATCGAGCTGCATACCCCCGTCGACCTGGAAGGCCATGACATGAAGACCACGGCGCGCTTCGCCCTGCATCCGGGGCGCGTGGTGCCGTTCACCCTGTCGTACCACCGCTCGCATCGCACCCCGCATTTCGTGCCCGACCGTGTCGAAAGCATGGACCGCACCGTCTCCTGGTGGCAGGAATGGTCCAAGCGTTGTCATTGGGACGGACCCGGAGACGGCCGCCGCGACGCGGTGGTGCGCTCGCTGATCACGCTGAAGCTGCTGACCTTCCAGCCGACCGGGGGGATCATCGCTGCGCCGACGACCTCGCTGCCCGAGATGCTGGGCGGCGGGCGCAACTGGGATTACCGCCATTGCTGGCTGCGCGACTCGGCGCTGACGCTGTACGCCTTGCTGAATGCCGGTTATCGCGAAGAGGCCGAGGCGTGGCGCCAATGGCTGCTGCGTGCCGTGGCCGGACACCCCGATCAATTGCAGATCATGTATGGCATTGCCGGCGAACGCTGGCTGCCGGAGCTGGAGATCCCCTGGCTGCCGGGCTACGAAGGCAGCCGGCCGGTGCGGCGAGGCAACGGCGCGGCGGGACAGAGCCAGCTCGACATCTACGGCGAACTCATCGACACCCTCTACGCCGCCCGCGTGGCGGACCTGGCGCCCCTGGCCGAGGCCTGGCGTCTGCAGAACGTGCTGCTTAAACCTCTGGAGCAGCGGTGGCGCGAACTTGACCACGGCATCTGGGAGGTGCGGGGCGAGCGGCGCGCCTTCACGCATTCGCGGCTGATGTGCTGGGTGGCGTTCGACCGGGCAGTCAAGGCGTGCGAACGCTGGGGACTCAAAGGGCCGGTGGAAGCCTGGCGCCGGCTACGCGAACGGATCTACAAGGATATTTGCGAGAACGGCTACGACCGCGCCCGCGGCTGCTTTGTGCAAAGCTATGGATCGCGGGCGCTGGATGCGAGCCTGCTGCTGATTCCGCAGGTGGGTTTCCTGCCGCCTGACGATCCGCGCGTTGCAGGCACCGTGAACGCGATCGAACGCGAGCTCATGCATGGCGGGCTGCTGCGGCGCTATTCCGTCGAGCATACGGACGACGGGCTGGAGGGCGAGGAGGGCGTTTTCCTGGCCTGCAGTTTCTGGCTGGCGGATGCGTACGTGATGCTTGGCCGGCTGAACGACGCCGAGCGGCTCTTCGACCGGCTGCTGTCGCTGCGCAATGACCTGGGATTGCTGTCGGAAGAGTACGACGTCGTGCGGCGGCGGCTGATCGGCAACTTCCCCCAGGGCTTCTCGCATATCGGCCTGGTGAACACGGCCTACAACCTGAGCCGCGCCATGGGCCCGGCGCAGCAGCGGGCGGAACAGGACGCGCCCCGCACGTAGACGCCGCCGGTGTATTCTCGCAATCACGCGCCACCATCTGTCAGGCGCCGTCCTTGCACACACCATAAAAGCGCGCGCCGTGGCCCGCCCACCGGCCGCCGCATCAGGAGAGACAAGCATGCTTTTGACCGACGAACAGCAGAGCGTCCAGGAGATGGCGCGCCGCTTTGCACAGGAGCGCCTGGCGCCCAACGCCGAACGCTGGGATCGCGAGCACCAGTATCCCGCCGAGGCCATCGCCGAGATGGCGCAACTGGGTTTCTTTGGCATGCTGGTGCCCGAAGCCTGGGACGGCAACGACAGCGGCTATCTCTCGTACGCGGTGGCGCTGGAGGAAATCGCCGCGGGCAGCGGCGCCTGTTCCACCATCATGAGCGTGCACAATTCGGTGGGCTGCATGCCCATCCTGAAATTCGGCAACGACGCGCAGAAAGAGCAGTTCCTGCGTCCGCTGGCCCGAGGCGCACATATCGGCGCGTTCGCGCTGACCGAGCCGCAGGCCGGCTCCGACGCCAGCAGCTTGCATACCCGGGCGCGGCGCGACGGCGAAGACTACATCCTCAACGGCGCCAAGCAGTTCATCACGTCCGGCCGCAACGGACAGACGGTCATCGTGTTCGCCGTTACCGATCCGGACGCCGGCAAGCGCGGCATCTCCGCCTTCATCGTGCCCACCGACACCCCGGGCTACAAGGTGCTGCGCGTGGAGGACAAGCTGGGCCAGCACGCCTCCGACACCTGCCAGATTGCCTTCGAGGACATGCGCATCCCGGCCGCCTGGCGGCTGGGCGAAGAAGGCGAGGGCTACAAGATCGCACTGTCCAACCTGGAAGGCGGACGCATCGGCATTGCCGCGCAATCGGTGGGCATGGCGCGGGCCGCGTTCGAATGTGCCCGCGATTACGCCCGTGACCGTCAGGCCTTCGGCAAGCCCATCATCGATCACCAGGCCGTGTCGTTCAGGCTGGCGGACATGGCGACGCAGATCCACGCTGCCCGCCAGATGGTGCTGCACGCCGCGGCGCTGCGCGAAGCGGGCCGGCCGGCGCTGACCGAGGCATCCATGGCCAAGCTGTTCGCGTCCGAGATGGCCGAGAAGGTGTGCTCGGCGGCCATCCAGACGCTGGGCGGCTATGGCTACCTGAAGGATTTCCCGGTCGAACGCATCTACCGGGACGTGCGCGTCTGCCAGATCTATGAAGGCACGAGCGACATCCAGCGGCTCGTCATTGCGCGAAACCTGTAGCGGCAGAAGATCCGCGGGCTGGCTTCATCGCCGGGCTGCGGGGACCGCGCGGCGGGCGCCGGCCC
>DALZRX010000342.1:0-4829 GCA_032015805.1 Achromobacter sp. | reverse complement strand
GCTGAACGTGTCGCGCGAGATCCTGCAGGAAAGCCGCGACGTGCGCGCCATCCGTGAAGGCTCGGCCAAGCGCATCCTGTCGCTCCTGGAAGACATGGCCGAGAACAAGCCGGAAGACTACGCGACGTTCTGGTCCGAGTTCGGCCAGGTGCTGAAGGAAGGCGCGGGCGAAGACGCGGCCAACTTGGAGCGCATCGCCAAGCTGATGCGTTTTGCGTCGACGAATTCGGGTGACCAGTCGCAGGCGGTGTCGTTCGCCGACTACGTGTCGCGCATGAAGGAAGGCCAGGACAAGATTTACTACGTGACGGCGGACACTTTCGCCGCGGCCAGCAACAGCCCGCATCTGGAAATTTTCCGCAAGAAGGGCATCGAAGTTCTCTTGCTGTCGGATCGCGTTGACGAGTGGATGCTGTCGTACCTGCGCGAATTTGACGGCAAGCCGCTGGTGTCGGTGGCCAAGGGCGGCCTGGACCTGGCGGAACTGGCCGACGAGGAAGAAAAGAAGCATCAGGCCGAAGTGGCCGAGGACTTCAAGCCGCTGGTCGAGCGCCTGCAAAAGACGCTGGAAGACCAGGTCAAGGAAGTGCGCGTGACGCTGCGCCTGGTGGATTCGCCGGCGTGCGTGGTGGTGGGTCAGAACGAACTCAGCCCGCACCTGTTGCGCATGCTGAAGGCCGCCGGCCAGGAAGCGCCCAACGTGAAGCCGGTGCTGGAAATCAACCCCGAGCACCCGCTGCTGGCACGTATCCGTTCGGCGGACGACGGTGAATTTGATCAGTGGGCGCGTCTGCTGCTGGATCAGGCACTGCTGGCCGAGGGTGCGCAGATTGCGGACCCGGCCGCGTTTGTGAAGCGGTTGAATGCGCTGCTGCTGAAGTAAGCGCGTGGGTGTGAATGAAGGGCGTCCGGCAGGACGCCCTTTATTGTTTGCGGGTTCCACGGGCGTGGCACAAAGGGGCCGCGCTTCGGAAGACGTCTGATTTGAGCTTGCGTATTACCGCTCGGTAAGTTTTGAGCGCGGATTTCGTGAAAATGGCCTTAGGATTACCGATCGGTAACTCCGGGGGTAACGCGATGATGACTACGCGCGAGCTTGATGCGATTCCAGCGGTTGTGTCTACGTCAACCGAGTTGGGGGCCTTGATCAGGGGTGTGCGCCGACGGCAGGGATTGCTGCAAGCCGACCTGGCGGGACTGGGAAATTCCGGAAACCGGTTCGTGGTCGACCTTGAACGGGGCAAGCCCACCGTGCAGCTGCAAAAGGTGTTCGACATGCTGGACCTCCTCGGCCTCGAAGTGGAAGTTCGATGGAAGCGCCCTCGATTCGGCTGATGGCAATCCGATTAATGACCTGAAGTCAAAAGTGTTTGCCCGCCAGGCGGCTTTTTCTGCAAGGATCCGGCCGTCATACTGCAGCCCTGTCTATCCGATGCGCCGGCCAATTCAGGCCGGCCGTGCCCCAGGAACGTCCTGCCGGCGCCGTCGAACCCAAGGAACTTGCATGAATCCCCAAGAAACCCAGCCGGTGAAGTCCGGCCCGCCGTTGTTGGCGCTTGCCGTCGGTGCGTTTGGCATCGGCGTGACGGAGTTTTCTCCGATGGGCCTGCTGCCCGTCATCGCCGATGGCGTGAACGTGTCCATCCCCAGCGCGGGCATGCTGGTCAGCGCCTATGCGATCGGCGTGATGATCGGCGCCCCTGTGATGACGCTGGCGTTCTCGCGTTGGTCGAAGCGCAAGGCGCTGATCCTGCTGATGGCGATCTTCACCATCGGCAATATCCTGTCGGCGCTCTCGCCCAACTACACGACGCTGCTGCTGGCCCGCCTGGTGACCAGCCTGAACCATGGCGCGTTCTTTGGCTTGGGCTCGCTGGTGGCTGCCAGCGTGGTGCCGCGCCACAAGCAGGCCAGCGCGGTGGCAACGATGTTCATGGGGCTGACCATTGCGAACGTGGGCGGCGTGCCGGCCGCGACGTGGCTGGGTCAGGTGATCGGATGGCGCATGTCGTTCGCGGCGACGGCGGTGCTGGGCCTGATCGCGATGCTGTCGCTGTGGCTGGCGCTGCCTGCGGGCGAGGCGGGCCGCCGTCCCAACGTGCGTCATGAACTGGCTGTGCTGCGCAGCCCCGCGGTGCTGCTGGCGTTGTTGACGACGGTGCTGGGCGCGGGCGCGATGTTCACGCTGTACACGTACATTGCGCCGACGCTGGCTGACATCACCGGCGCGTCGCCGGCCTTCGTGACAGGCATGCTGGTGCTGATCGGCCTGGGCTTCACGCTGGGCAACGGCGTGGGCGGGCGCATGGCTGATCGATCCCTGGACGGCACGCTGATTTTCTTCCTGGTGCTGGTCATCGTGGACCTGCTGGCTTTCCCCTGGCTGGCGTCCACGCCGGTCGGCGCGGCGATTGCCCTCCTGATCTTCGGCATCGCGACGTTCGCGGTGGTGCCGCCCCTGCAAATGGGCGTGATGCGCGCCGCGACGGACGCGCCGGGCCTGGCCTCGTCGATGAACGTGGGCGCGTTCAATCTGGGCAATGCGGTGGGCGCGGCGGCCGGCGGCGCGGTAATCTCCGCGGGAATGGGCTACGCGGCGGTGCCGATTGCCGGCGCGGTGATCGCGACGGCGGGACTGGCGCTGGTCCTGGTGCAGCGCGCCAGCAATGTCCGGCGCCGCAAGCTGGCGATGCAGGGCTGCTGAGGGGCGGCCTGCGGGCCGAGTGACGAAAATCCCTTGGCGGACAAGCAGTCCATCAGGGGATTTTTGTTGGGCGATGAACCTGATCGGGCAGTGCTAGCCCATTTGCCGCTGGCCCAACGGCTGCACCGCCAGCCGCAATCCCATTGCCTTCAAGATGGCTATCAGGCTGCTAAGACCAGGATTGCCGTTTGGAGATAAGGTGCGATAAAGCTGTGTCGGATTCAACCGCGCTTCCGAGGCGACGGACTGGACGCCGCCAAAGGCTAGCGTAAGCTGCCGTAGCGCGATCAGAAGCTCGGCCTGATCGCCATCTTCCAAGACGCTGTTGATCAGGTCCGCAGCGAGTCCTGGGTCATTGCGGTACAGCTCCGCCATCGCCTCGTCGTGTGATCTGCTTTTCATGGTCTTTCGTCCCAGTCTGTTCGGTAACGGACAGCGTTAGCGATATCCGCCGCTTGCGTGTTCTTGCTGCCGCAACCTAACAGCAGCACGACCCGGCGTCCGACCAATGTGTAGTAGACGCGGTAGCCGGGGCCAACGTCGATGCGCAGTTCCCATATGCCGTCTCGGCAATACCGATGGTCGCCAAAATTTCCCAGTTCGATTCTTGCAACTCGCCGTATGCCTGCAAGCTTGATGCGGTTGTCTCGTAGGTCAGTCAGCCAGTCGAGGTATGGATTCGTGCGGCCATCAGGCGCTAGGTAATGTTCGATCGCGTACATTTGAATATTCGTTTATTGACGAATTTTAGTCAAGCAGACGTGCTGACGCTCGTTCAATGAGTTTTGTGTTCACGCGGGTAGAGCGTGTGCAGACGGATGATCCGCGGAATGAAAGGCGCAGCGCAATTGCGGGCGTGATCGTTTCATCACTCTTCGCGCACGCGATGTCAGCGACGGACGATGTTTGCGGCGTAGGTCAGAGCCGCGGGCGCTATGCAGCCGACAAAAAAGGGGCGCCCCGCTGGGCGCCCCTTAGACAAAAGCCGGAATTCAATCCCTGGCTAACCCCTCAAGCCTCGATCCGCTCCACCTTCCCGACCAGCAAGATGTACGAAAGCGCGCCCAGCAATGCGAGCGACGACACGTACACGATCGCCGGGGCGAAGTTGTCCTTGGACACCAGGAAGCCGATGACGATGGGCGTGCAGATCGACGACAGGTTGCCGACGAAGTTGAACACGCCGCCGGTCAGGCCCAAGAGACGCACCGGCGCCAGCGTGGATACCAGCGACCAGGTGATCGACGCCAGGCCATTGCCGAAGAACGCCACGGCCAGGAAAAAGATGACCCACGGTGTGGAGTCGGTGAAGTTGGCGCCGATCATGGACGTGGAGATCAAAAGGCCCAGAATGATGGGCAGTTTGCGCGCCACGCCGACGGTGGCGCCGCGGCGAATCAGGAAGTCGGACAGCACGCCCGAGCACAGCACGCCGATGAAAGCGGCCAGGAAGGGCACCGACGCCAGGAAGCCGGACTTGATGAAGTCCATGCCGCGATACTTGACCAGGTACGTGGGGAACCAGGTCAGGAAGAACCACAGCGTGGAGGTCAGGCAGAACTGGCCCAGGTACACGCCCCACAGCTTGCGCTTGCTCATGACCAGGCCCAGGTCGTTCCAGTTGAACGGGGCCTTCTTTTCGCGCACGCGCGTGTCCAGGTCGACGACGCCGCCGCCCTGCTGGATCAGCTCGATTTCCGCCGCGTTGGCGCCTTTGAACTGGCGCGGTTCGCGGTAGATCATGAACCATAGCACGCCCCAGACGATGCCCAGCAGACCGGTGCTGACGAACACCATGTGCCAGCCGTAGTGGTGCTGCAACCAGGCCAGCACCGGCGTCAGGAACGCCAGGCCGACGAACTGGCCGGACGTGTAGAAGCCGATGGCGGTGGCGCGTTCACGTTCCGGGAACCAGGTGGTGACCACGCGGTTGTTGATCGGATAGGCCGGGGCTTCCAGCGCGCCCACGGCCAGGCGCAGGACGAACAGGATGACGAAGCTGCCCGCAAAGCCCATGAAGAACGTCGCCGCGGACCACAGGATCAGTGCGGCGGCGTACAGCACGCGCGGAGACACGCGGTCCACCAGCCAGCCGCCGGGGATCTGCATGGCGGCGTAGGTCCAG
>DALZRX010000341.1:0-4843 GCA_032015805.1 Achromobacter sp. | reverse complement strand
GCGGGCAGGGCGCGGCGCACCCGCGCATCCGCGTGATGGCCGCCCGCGCGCAGGCCGGCATCAGCTGGACGGAATTTTCCGAATGGCTGGACAACCTGGCGGGGCTTTGCGGCGACCGCCTGCTGCGCGTGAAAGCCGTGGTGCGCGTCAGCGATTGCGAGGAACCCATATTGATCCAGTCGGTCGGCTCGACGTTCAGCGTGCCGCAGCGCCTGACGCGGCAACCCGATGCACGCGACGCGATCATTGTGATTGCGCGCGACATCGAGGCGGATGAGATCCGTGCGTCCGCGCCGCATGCGCCGGTCGAAATGCTGATTTGAAAATGAATACCCAAGCCCGCGCGGCCAGACTGGCCTGCCGCGCGGCGCATCGTAGCTAGTCGTCAGTTCCCTTCGATACGAGGTTGTTATGCAAGAGAAAAACCTGAATCGCCGCGGCTTCATCAAGACGGCCTCCGGCCTGGCGTTGGCGCCCGCGCTGGGCTGGTTGCCCGGCATGGCAAATGCCGCCGAAAAGGAAATCGTGGTGGGCACCTGGGGCGGCGATTACCAGAACCTGCTGCAGCAGATCATCAATCCCATCGTCGCCAAGCAGGACGTGAAGGTGGTCTACGACACGGGCAACGCCGTCGGCCGCGTCACCAAGCTGCGCGCCGAAAAGAACTCGCGCCGCGGCAGCATGGACGTGGCGCTGCTGGGCGAAGTGGACATGTACGACGCCGAGCGCTCCGGCACCCTGGAGCCGGTGGACGTCAAGAAGCTGCCGAATCTGGCCAACGCCATCGACACGCTGAAGACGCCGTATTCGATTCCGCACATCTTCAGCGCCATGACGCTGGTCTACAACACCGAGAAATTCCCCACCCCGCCGGATTCGCTGCAGGTGCTGCTGGACCCGAAGTGGAAGGGGCAGGTCGGCTTTTCGGACATTCTCTACCTCTACAACTCGGTCTTCGTGGGCCTGGGCGCGGATGGCAACACCAAGGACTTCGAGGGCGGCAAGCGCTTCCTGGCCAAGCTCAAG
Organism: Achromobacter sp.; assembly: GCA_032015805.1. GTDB lineage: Bacteria > Pseudomonadota > Gammaproteobacteria > Burkholderiales > Burkholderiaceae_B > Achromobacter. The sequence goes on along the minus strand of DALZRX010000341.1, from coordinate 3,817 downwards.
CCCAATGCGCCGCGCATCTACCCGTCCAATGAAGCCGTCGCCGCGGCCTTCAAGTCCGGGGAAATCGCGATTGCGGTCATGTGGAAGGCCCGTGCGCTGCAATGGAAGGACAGCGGCTTGCCGCTGGGCTTCGTGATTCCCAAGGAAGGGTCGGTGCCGGTGTCGTTCGAGGCTGCGGTTGCCAAGAACAGCCGCAACAAGGATGCCGCGTGGGCCTACCTTAACGCCATGCTGGATCCCCAGGGCCAGATCGGCTTCGCGGAAAAAATGGGCTATGCGCCGACAGTGACCAACGCATCACTGCCCGAAGCGTTGAAGCGCGTGGGCTTTTCGGAGGCCGAGGTCAAACTGCTGCACGCCTACGACTTGAAGGGGCTGACCGAGAAGAAGGCGGACATCCTCGAATTCTGGAACAAGGAGTTCAAGGCAGGCTGACCGAAGGCGGGGCGCCGTTCCCCGACTTGACGGCAATGGCAGCGTCATCGAAGCGCGATTCCTCCATGGGAATCGCGCTTTGTCATTTCCGTGTCGCCGCTTCGGATATGAAATGTTATATCATCCGTCTGCGTTTTTGTAATGATATAACATCCGAGAGAGTAAAAATGAAAGGTAAGAAGCTGGGGATGGGGAAAGCGCGCGGCAAGTTCTTGCGTGGTCACGCGCATGGCCGGACGCCCTTGAAGCCGCTGGTTTGCTCGTTGATGCTGATGGCGCCCGTTGCCCAGGCGCAGACGGAACCCGAGACGCGGACGCAGACCGTGGCGCCGATCACCGTATCCGCGAATCCGCTTGGGCTGGATCTGAACAGCACCACCATGCCCGCCTCGGTGCTGGAAGGCAACGCGCTGATCGAGCAGCGCAACGGCACGCTGGGCGAAACGCTCAAGAATCTGCCGGGCGTGAACAGCGACACCTTCGGTGGCGGCGCCAGCCGGCCGGTCATCCGCGGGCAGACCGCGCCGCGCGTGAAGGTGCTGTCGGATGGGTCCGAAGTGATGGACGCCTCGGCCATATCGCCCGACCACGCGGTGACCGTCGAACCCCTGCTTGCCGATCGCATCGAGGTGTTGCGCGGCCCGGCCACGTTGCTTTACGGCGGCGGCGCAATCGGCGGCGTGGTCAATGTGGTGGACAAGAAGATCCCGACCGAGGTGCCTGAAAAGGGCATCGCCGCCGAGGCGGAGTTGCGCGGCGCAACCGGCACCAAGGAGCGCGCCGGCGCGGTGGGCATCACGGCGGGCGAGGGCCAGTTTGCCGTGCGCGTGGAGGGCATGAAGCGCCGAACCAGCGACTACGACGTGCCGGATTGGCCCGGCGGCAAGCTGGAAGGGTCTTACAGCGAGTCGACACAGGGGTCCGTAGGCATGTCCTGGATCACGCCGCGTGGCTATGTGGGCATCGCCTTCACGCACTTGCAGAGCGAGTACGGTCTGCCGGGGCACAACCACGAGTACGAAGGCTGCCATCCGCACGGCACGCATCTGCACTGCGGCGGGCACGACGATCATGACCACGGGGACGAGGAAGACCACGACCACGATCACGATCACGAGCATGGCGGTGTCCCCTACGTGAAGCTGCGCAGCAACCGGATGGACCTGCGCGCCGAGTACCAGGATCCCTTTGCGGGCTTCGAGAAGATTCGCTTTCGCGGCGGCCTGACGGACTATCAGCACGACGAGATCGAAGGCGGCGAGGTCGGCACGCGCTTCAAGAACAAGGGCTATGACGTGCGGGTGGAACTGCAGCACAAGCCCATCGCGGGCTGGCGCGGCGTGATCGGCCTGCAGAACGCGTACAGCGACTTCAGCGCGGAGGGCGAAGAGGCGTTCCTGCCGCCCAGCAAGACCCGTTCGAACGGGATCTTCGTGCTGGAGGAATATCAGTTGAACGACTGGCGGTTCGAGTTGGGCGCGCGTCAGGACTGGCAGCGCGTGTCGCCATCGGGCGGCGCGCCGCGCAGCAGCCTGTCGGGCACGTCCCTGTCGGCCGCCGCGATCTGGGACTTTGCGCCGCAGTATTCCGTCGCCTTGTCGTTGTCGCGCTCGCAGCGCCTGCCCAACGCGCAGGAGCTGTATGCGGATGGCATCCACATCGCCACCAATACGTATGAACTGGGTAATCCGGACCTGACGCGCGAAACTTCGCACAACATCGACCTGACGCTGCGCAAGCACGCCGGCGACACGACGTTCTCGGCCAGCGTGTTCCACAACCGCGTGAAGAACTACATCTACGCCAATACGCTGGACCGCTACGAGGACTTCCGCCTGATCGAGTACACGCAGCAGGACGCGGAATTCACGGGCGTGGAAGGCGAGTTGCGGCACCAGTTCACGCCGGTCTTCTCGGCGGCGGTATTTGGCGACTACGTGCGCGGCAAGCTGACCGGCGGCGACGGCAATCTGCCCCGCATCCCGGCCGGGCGCGCGGGCGTGCGCGGCAACTTCACGTGGCAGCAGTGGTCGGGCGGCGTCGAATACGCACGCGTCTTCGCGCAGAAGGACATCGCGGCGTATGAAGACACCACCCCGGGCTACAACATGGTCAACGCTGTCGTCGCCTATCGCGGCCAGTACGGCGCGACCGGCTATGAAGTCTTCCTGCGCGGCACCAACCTGCTGAACAAGCTGGCCTACAACCACGCGTCGTTCATCTCGACAGTGGCGCCGCTGCCCGGCCGCAGCGTGTTGCTGGGTTTGCGCATGACGTATTGAGCGGGTTGGGGGCGGCGCCGGGCTGTGCTATTTTCGGCGGGTGCCGCCGCCCCGGGCGGCGGCATAATGCGCCAGGAGCCCGCCATGCTGAAGTTCGCCGCCAATCTGTCGATGATGTACACGGAACATGCGTTCCTGGACCGCTATGCAGCGGCGGCGGCCGACGGCTACGCGGGCGTGGAATGCATGTTTCCCTATGAGGCGCCCGCCGCCTTCGTGCGCGAGCGCATCGATGCCGCCGGGGTGGCCCAGGTGCTGTTCAATGCGCCGCCCGGCATCACCGCGCAGGGCGACCGCGGACTGGCGGCCCTGCCAGGCCGCGAGGCCGAGTTCCAGGCCGGCATCGAGCAGGCGCTTTGTTATGCCACCGCGCTGTCTTGTTCCAATGTCCATGTCATGGCGGGCGTCATGCCGCCGGATGCGTCGCGCGAGGCGATGCTTGATTGCTATCACGCCAATCTGGCGTGGGCCGCTCGCGAGGCGCGCTCGGCCGGCGTGACCCTGCTCATCGAGCCGATCAACACGCGGGATATCCCCGGTTATTTCCTGAACCGCCAGGACGACGCCCACGCCGTCGTGCAGGCGGTCAACGCGCCCAACCTGAAAGTGCAGATGGATCTGTACCACTGCCAGATCGTCGAGGGCGACGTCACCGCCAAACTGCGCGAATACCTGCCCACCGGGCGGGTGGGCCACCTGCAGATCGCCGGCGTGCCGCTGCGCCAGGAACCGGACCGTGGAGAGCTTGATTACGGGTGGATCTTCGGCGTGCTGCGCGAATTGCAGTACGGCGGCTGGATCGGCTGTGAATATCGCCCGGCGGGTTCCACCTCGGCCGGCCTGCGCTGGCTGAGCGCCGCGCGCGCGTGAAGGGTCCCGGGCCCGCAATCAAGATTCACCAGGAGTAAGCGTCATGTTCCAGGGCGTGCTGCGCATGCTGTTTTCGGCGGCGCTGGCCGCGGCCATGCCGGCCGCGTCGTTGGCGGCCGACTATCCGGATCGTCCCATCCGCTGGCTGGTGCCGTTCAGCGCGGGTGGAGGTAGCGACCTGGCGACCCGCATCGTGGCCCGCCATGTCGGCGAGACGCTGGGGCAGCCGG
>DALZRX010000340.1:0-4850 GCA_032015805.1 Achromobacter sp. | reverse complement strand
CGGTGGGCGGTGCGCCCGCCGCCCCGTCGCGGCCGTACAGGCCGGCGTTGGGGTCCGGCGCCGAGCGCGGATCGGGCAGCTTGCCCGTATCGCCCTGGCGGCTGGCCCGGTCCACGAAGGGAACAGGCGCCTTGGTGACATAGAACGCGACAACGGCGGCGACGATCAGCCCGATAAGCAGACCGGCCAGCGCCCCGTACAGGGTGCTGCCTTTTTCGCCGGAGGAACGGCTGGTGGATTTGCGCTTGGTGGCCATGAACCGATGTTACATCCGCTCGGGCGCGGAAACGCCCAACAATGCCAGGCCATTGGCCAGCACCTGGCGGGTGGTGGCGGCCAGGCGCAGGCGGGCCAGCTTCACGGCGGTGTCGTCGACCAGCACGCGTTCGGCGTTGTACCAGGCGTGGAAGTCCGAGGCGCAGTCACGCAGCCAGAAGGCGATGTGGTGCGGAGAAAGGTCCTGGGCGGCCAGCGCCACGACCTGGGGGAATTCCGCCAGGCGCTGCATCAGTGCGAATTCGGTCGGCGCGGTCAGGCGCGCGGCGTCGGCCTGGGCCACGTCGGCGGCCGGCATGGCCGCGTTGTTGATGACCGAGCAGATGCGCGCGTGCGCGTACTGGATGTAATAGACGGGGTTTTCGTCGCTCTTGGACAGGGCCAGGTCCACGTCGAACACGAATTCCGTGTCGGCGCGGCGCTGGATCAGGAAGTAGCGCACCGCGTCGCGGCCGACCCAGTCGATCAGGTCGCGCATGGTCACGTAGCTGCCGGCGCGCTTGGAGATCTTGACCTCTTCGCCGCCGCGCATCACCTTGACCATCTTGTGCAGCACGTAGGACGGGTAGTCCTTGGGGATGCCCTCTTCCAGTGCCTGCAGGCCGGCGCGCACGCGGGCCACGGTGCCGTGGTGATCGCTGCCCTGGATGTTCACGGCGCGATGAAAGCCGCGTTCCCATTTGGCCTTGTGATAGGCCACGTCAGGCACGAAGTAGGTGTAGCCGCCCTCGCTCTTGCGCATGACGCGGTCTTTGTCGTCGCCCGTGCCCAGTTCGGTGGTGCGCAGCCACAGCGCGCCGCCTTCCTCGTAGGTGTGGCCGCCGGCGACCAACGCCTTGACGGTCGCCTCGACCCGGCCGGACGTGTAGAGCGAGCTTTCCAGGTAGTAATTGTCGAACGCCAGGCCGAAGGCCTGCAGGTCCAGGTCTTGTTCGCGGCGCAGGTAGGCCACGGCAAAGACGCGGATGTCGTCCAGGTTGTCGATGTTGCCCGTGGCGGTGACGGGCTCGCCATCGGACGCCTGGATGGTCTTGCCGTCCTGGAAGTCGCGGGCGATGTCGGCGATGTAGTCGCCTTTGTACCCGTCTTCGGGCCAGTCGGGCGACTCGGTGGTCAGGCCGCGGGCGCGGGCCTGCACGCTGATCGCCAGGTTGTGGATCTGGTTGCCGGCGTCGTTGTAATAGAACTCGCGGGTGACGTCCCAGCCCACGGCGTCGTACAGGCGGCACAGCGCGTCGCCCAGCGCGGCCTGGCGGGCATGGCCCACGTGCAGCGGGCCGGTGGGGTTGGCCGACACGAATTCGACCAGGATCTTTTCGCCCAGGCGCGCGCCGCGGCCGTAAGCGTCGTCCTGCTCGGCCACCGCGGCGATCACCGCCTGGCGGGCAGCCGGGGTGATGCGCAGGTTGATGAAGCCGGGACCGGCCACCTCGGCGCTTTCGACCAGCGCGGCGGCATCGGGATTGGCCATCACGGCGTCGACGATGCCCTGGGCCAGTTCGCGGGGATTGCGGCGGGCGGGCTTGGCGAGCTGCATGGCCACGTTGGTGGCGACGTCGCCGTGCGCGGCAACCTTGGGGCGCTCGAGCAGGACGTTCGGCTGGGCGTCGGGCAGGCTTTGCGCGACGGCGGCCTGGATCAGGGAGATAAGCTGTTTTTGTTGCTCGAGGAGCATGGGCGTCTGGCGTAGTTCTGAGTGAGTGACGAAGGCGGCACGGCGCTTGCGGCCTGCCGGCAATCCGCGCGGCATTCGCACGCTGGTCGCGGTCCTGGCCGATGGCCGCCGGAAAGCTGGCGCAATCGTGCCGGATTCAGGGCCGGCGCGGGTCCTGGTGTCACGGGAATCCCCTGAATCATAGTTGATTTGGGGGCGCCAGTTGGCATCATGGGGGCGTTGCGGTAGTGTACGTAGCTAAGGTAATCATTGTGGGAGTCCAGAATATGCTGATCACTTTTCACTCCAAGGTCGTGGCCGAAGTCCTGATGCTGACCGACCACGCCGGCGCGCTGCTCCAGGCGGCCGGCAAGCCCATCGGCGACAAGATCCCCGAACGCGGGGTGTTCACCGTGGAGCAGCTTGGACCGGCCATCAGCGGCATCGAGCATGCAATCGACGAATACCAGCATGCCCATGGCGGCCTGGACGAGGAAGACGAGGACAAGCAGCCCGCCGCCCCGATGGCACGCATGGTGGGCCTGAAGGAACGCGCCTTTCCCCTGCTGGACATGATGCGCCAGTCTGAGGCCGCGGGCGCCGAGGTCACCTGGGAGGTGTCGCGCGGCTGGTAGGAATATGTCGCCGGACGGACAATCTGTCCGGCTTTTTTTGCCTACCCTGTTGGCCTGACGCCATCTGACGGAGCCTTTCCCATGCGCAGCGACATCACCATCGTTTTCGACTCCCGGCGTTCGCTGGACCTGTCCGCGAACGTCGAGCCCTCACCGCAACGGCAGGCCGATGCGCGCGACTGGTTCGACAGCGCCTGGGAAACCCTGGGCTGCGAGCCGCTGCGTCCCAGCGGCAAGGTCCTGTTGCTGGACAAGGTGCTGGGCGTGGCCGACGCGCTGGGCTACGACACGCTGTCCACCGACGAAAAGGAAGCCCGCGAATTTGCCGAACACCTGGCGCTGGCGCTGGAACGTCCGCGCATCACGGTGGATCTGCCCGGCCTGACCGTGGGGTATTGACCCCGGGTCTTGCCTCCAATGAAAAGCCCCGCCGAAGCGGGGTTTTTTGTGCGTTGCGACAGCGGCCGAGCGGCTAGCGGATGCCCGCCCGCATGAACGACTGCACGAACTGGCGCTGAAACAGCAGGAACGCGATCAGCAGCGGTGCGGCCGACATCAGGGTCGCGGCGGTGATGACCGACCAGTCGATGCCCTGGTCCGTGGACGAAAACACCTGCAGCCCCACCGTCAGCGGCCGGGACTCGACCGAGTTCGTGATGATCAGCGGCCACAGGAAGTTGTTCCAGTGGTGGCTGACCGACACCAGCCCGTAAGCCACGTAGATCGGCTTGGCAAGCGGCACGTACACCTTCCAGAGCACCTGCAGCGCGTTCGCGCCTTCCATGCGGGCCGCCTCTTCCAGTTCGCGCGGGACGGTCTTGAAGGTCTGGCGCAGGAGGAAGATGCCGAAGGCCGAGGCGAAATACGGCAGGCCGATCGCGAACACCGTGTCGCGCACGCCGAGCAGGCTCATCGACCGGTAGTTCTCGACCAGCAGCACGTCGGGCATGATCATCAGCTGCAACAGCACCAGCATGAAGACGAAGTCGCGCCCGCGGAACTCGAAGCGCGCGAACGCGTAGCCCGCCAGTGTCGACAGCACGAGCTGCGCGGCCAGCACCATCGTGACCAGCACGAACGTGTTCAGGAAGTAGCGCGGGAACGGCGCCGCATGCCAGGCGCGCTCGAAGTTCTCCAGCGTCAGCGGCGCGAAGAGGTCGAAGCGGGTCGCATAGGCGGGCGGATGGAAGGCCGCCCACATGGCATAGGCGAGCGGCAGGATCCACAGGAGGCCCAGCGCCCACGCGCCCAGGGTATCGAGCTTGTCTTTCATTGGTAGTGCGTCCTGCGGTCCAGCCAGCGGAACTTGATCAGCGCGGTCAGCGCCAGCACCACCAGCAATACGACGGTCAGGGTGGCGGCGTAGGCCGTGTCCCAGAAGCTGAATCCCACCTGGTAGATGTAATACAGCAGCAACGTGCTGGCGTTGTCGGGGCCGCCGCGCGTCATCACGACCACGTGGTCGACCAGCCGGAACGCGTTGATCAGGGCATTGATCAGCACGAATAGCGTGGTGGGCATCAGCAGCGGCCACAGGATGCGCCGGAAATACTGCCAGCGCGATGCGCCTTCCAGCATGGCCGCTTCACGCAGCGACGGCGACACCGTCTGCAGCGCCGCCAGGTAGAAGATCATGAAGAAGCCGGCCTCTTTCCACACGGTCACCAGCATCAGGGCGGGTAGCGCGGTCTCGCGGTTGCCCAGCCAGTTGGGACCCGGCGCGCCGAACCACCCCATCACCTGCGCGATCAGCCCGTATTGAGGCGTGTAGAAGAACAGCCAGATGTTGGCCACCGCCACCATGGGCAGCACGGTCGGCGTGAAGTACGCCATGCGCAGGAATCCGCGCCCGGCCAGGTTGCGGTTCACCCACAGCGCCATGATCAGCGCGATGCCGATCGAGGTGGGAATGGTGCCCAGCGCAAACCACAGGTTGTTCCACAGGGACTGCCAGAACACCGGATCGTCGCGCATGACCGCGTAGTTCTCCAGCCCGACGAAGCGTGCCGGACGCGCGCCCTTGGGCGTGGAGAAAAAGCTGTGCCAAAGCGTCGCCACCGCCGGGTAATGCGTGAAGGCGGCGAGCAGCACGATGGCTGGCAGCAGAAGCAGCCAGCCATAAAGCGCATTCAAAGAGCGGCTCATCGTGCTTGGGGTCGGTTTACTTGTAGGAACGCAGTATGCGGTCGGACTCGCGCTGCGCGTCGGTCAGGGCTTGCTGCGGCGTCTTCGAACCCGTCAGCGCCGCCTGCAGGGCGTCGTTCAGGGTCTTGGTGACGCGCTGG
>DALZRX010000339.1:0-4864 GCA_032015805.1 Achromobacter sp. | reverse complement strand
GGGCGCCTGCGGGCCGGCGGGCGGCACGGGACGGATGTTGTTGGTTTCGGCGCGCGCCATCCAGGCGATCAGCGACGAACGCATGGCTTCCTCGACCGACATCTGGATGGGCTGAACCCAATCCTGGGGCACGAAGACGGTGTAGCCGCCAATCATGTAGCCCATCGGCAGGTAGACCGCCACCCGATCACCCTGGGTGAATCCTTCGGGCAGGCCGTCCGTGCCGCGCCGCGTGACCAGGCCCACGAGTTCAAGTTGCTGGCCCGGGATGCGCAGGACGACGACCTGCTGCGCGGTGTTCTTGGAGCTGGGCGAAAAATAGTCCGCGAAGCTCTTGAGCGACGAATAGATGCTCTTGACCACCGGCAAGTTGGTGAAGGGCATCTCGACCAGCGTCAGGAAGCGTTGGACACGCTGCTTGGACACGAGATAGCCAATGGCCAGGATGCCCAGGATGCCCAGCGCCAGGCCCATGCCGGGCACGTAGAAGCCGCCGATGAAGGGGCGCAGGAAGGTGAGCGCCACGCCTTCCGTCCAGGCCAGAAAGAGGTACAGCAGATAGATTGTCAGCGCCAGCGGCAGCACGGTGATCAGGCCGCGGAAGAAGTATTTATAGAGACGGGTCATAGGCAAGAGCGAAAAATGGGGTCGGACGAACGCGTGGTTCGCCGGAGGGCCGCAGCATAGCAGCCGTCACAGGATTTGCTGGTAACAAAGCGGACCGGGCCAGGAGCCGGGCAGGGCGCATCCCTTCTTTTAGTGTGAACAGGCCCTAGCGGTCCACAGGCAGGAACAGCGTCTCCTTGATCTCCTCCATCACGATGTAGCTGCGCGACTCCGCGGACGCGGGCAGGCGCTTGAGGATTTCACCCAGAAGACGGCGGTACTCGTTCATTTCGGTGAGGCGGGCCTTGACCAGGTAGTCGAAGTCGCCCGACACCAGATGGCATTCCATGACCTCAGGCACGTACAGCAGTTCTTTCTTGACCTTGTCGAAGACGTCGCCCGACTTGGCCGACAGCTTGATCTCCAGGAAGACAAGCAGGTTCTTGCCCAGCGCCGCCGGATTGACGCGCGCATGGTAACCCGTGATGACGCCATCGCGCTCCATGCGCTTGACGCGGTCGGAGCAGGGGGTGGCCGAAAGATTCACGCGTTCGGCCAATTCCGTGACGGCAATTCGGCCTTCGCGCTGCAGGATTTCAAGGATTTTGAGGTCGATTCGGTCGAGGTCGCGCATTTTCACTTCCGCCGGTCGAAAAAATAGGGCGGCCCGAGAAAAAGCACTGGCGAAGCAAAATCTTCAGTGTTTTTCACTGCCGGAGGGGTCATAGACTACCGAAATTCCTGCTCAAATCCAAACACTGGAAAGAATCATGCATGTGATCGTCCTCGGCAGCGGCGTCATCGGCACCACGACCGCCTACTACCTGGCCCGTCAGGGCGCCAAAGTGACGGTGCTGGACCGCCAGCCCGCCGCGGCGCAGGAGACCAGCTACGCCAACGCCGGGCAGGTTTCGCCCGGCTATTCCACGCCCTGGGCGGCGCCCGGCATCCCACTGAAAGCCATCAAATGGCTGTTCCAGAAACACGCGCCCCTGGCGGTCCGCCTGGACGGCAGCCTGTTTCAGTTGAAATGGATGGCCGCCATGCTGGCCAACTGCTCGGCGGACCGCTATGCCGTCAACAAGGAACGCATGCTGCGCCTGTCCGAGTACAGCCGCGACTGCCTGCGCGAATTGCGCGCCTCCACCGGCATCCACTATGAAGAACGCACCCGCGGCACGCTGCAATTGTTCCGCACCGAAGCGCAGATGGAAGCCGCACGCCGCGACATCGCCGTGCTCGAAGAGGTGGGCGTCCCGTACGAACTGCTGGATCGCCACCGCCTCGTGACGGCCGAGCCCGCGCTGGCCAACTCGGCCCACAAGCTGTCGGGCGGCCTGCGCCTGCCCAACGACGAAACCGGCGACTGCCAGTTGTTCACGCGCCGCCTGGCCGACATGGCCGCCGCCCTGGGCGTGGAGTTCCGTTTCGGCCAGGCCGTCACCGGTCTGAACACCGCGGGTGGCCAGATCACCGGCGTGCGCGTCGGCAACGAGGTCCTCACGGCCGACCGCTACGTGGCCGCCTTCGGCAGCTACACCCGCGGTTTCCTTGAACCCCTGGGTCTGGATCTGCCGGTGTACCCGGTCAAGGGCTATTCGCTGACCATCCCCATGAAGAACGAGGCCGCCGCGCCGGTCTCGACCGTTCTGGACGAAACCTACAAGGTCGCTGTCACGCGATTTGACCAACGCATTCGCGTGGGCGGCATGGCGGAACTGTCCGGCTTCGACCTGCGCCTGAAGGACGCGCGCCGCAAGACGCTGGAACTCGTCGTGAATGATCTGTTCCCCGGCAGTGGTCACGTGGCTCAGGCCGAGTTCTGGACAGGCCTGCGTCCCATGACGCCGGACAGCACGCCGGTCGTCGGCCCCACGCGCTACGGCAACCTCTACCTGAACACCGGGCACGGCACGCTGGGCTGGACCATGGCCTGCGGATCCGGCAAGCTGGTCGCGGATCTGGTCATGGGCCAGCGCCCCGCCATCAGCACCGATGGGCTTGGGCTGTCGCGCTACAACCGCAGGGCGGCATCCCGTCAAGAATTCGTGCTGGACGGCAAGGGCGCGTGAGCCCCGCCTGACATTCCTGCCACGCCGCCAGGCGGGCACCTTCCGGCGGGCCGCTTGATTGCGGCCCGCTTGCTTTTGGGCGTGCGGAATTGAGCACGGTAGGGACGGGAAGGCGCGTTTCTTTATGCCAAAATCGCCGCATGACCCATTTCCTGCACACTGCCGACTGGCAGATCGGCCGCCAATACGGCCAGTTTGAAACCGACGATGCCGCCATGCTGGCCGAGGCCCGTTTCGAGGTCGTGGCCCGCATCGCGGCCCTGGCTGCCGAGCGCCGCGTTGACGCAGTGCTGGTTGCCGGAGACGTCTTCGACACGCAAGCGGCATCGGATCGCAGCATCCGGCGGCTTTTCGCCGCCATGGCGGGTTACGCCGGCCCCTGGGTAATGATCGCCGGCAACCACGATGCCGCGCTTGCCGACAGCGTCTGGACCCGCGCCATGCAGCTAGGCTGCATCCCTGCCAACGTGCACGTGCCCCTTGCCACCGGCGTGGTCGATCTGCCGGACGCCAACCTTGCCGTGCTCGCCGCGCCGCTTACGCAGCGCCACACCTACGACGACGTCACCCAGGTGTTCGACGCGCTCGAAACCACCCCCGGTCGCATCCGCGTGGGGCTCGCGCACGGCAGTGTCGCCGGCCGCCTGCCCGATACGATCGATGCCACCAATCCCATCGCGCCCGACCGCGCGGACCGGGCGCATCTGGATTACCTGGCGCTGGGCGACTGGCACGGCTGCCTGTCCATCGACGCGCGGACCTGGTACGCCGGCACGCCGGAACAAGACCGCTTTCGTGGCAACGAGCCCGGCTACGTGCTGGACGTGCGCATCGACGCGCCCGGCGTGGCGCCGGTGGTCGAACGCATTCCGACCGGCAGGTACCGCTGGTCCGCCTGGACCGAAACCCTGAGTTTGCCGACGGATGCCCAGGCGCTGGCCGAGCGCATGGCGGCGCTGCGGGCTGACGATGTCCTGCGCCTGGACGTGCAGGGTCACGTCAACCTTGAAACCTGGGACGCGCTGCAAAAGGCGGTGGATCAAGCCGCCGCGCAGGTCAGGGCCTTGTTGCCGGACTTGTCGGGCGTTCGCCTGGAACCCGACGAGGCGGATCTGGCGGAATTGCGTGCCAGCGGCTACGTGGGCGAGGTTGCCGCGCAATTGCAGGCGCTTCAGGCCGATGAAGACCAATCTGCCGTGGCCAGCGAGGCCTTGCGATTGCTGCTGCGGTTCCAGCGCGACACCGCTCAGCCGGGAGCCGTCAAATGAAGGTCTCCCGAATTGCCCTCGAAGAATTCCGCAAGTTCCGCCAGCCGCTGTCGCTGGACGGACTGCAAGACGGCCTGAATCTCTTTGTCGGTCCCAACGAGGCCGGCAAGAGCACGGTCGCGGCCGCCATCCGGGCCGCATTCCTTGAACGCTACAGCACCAGCAAGGTCGCCGACCTGGCGCCCCACGGCGAATCCGGCGCCCGCCCCAGCGTCGAGCTGGCTTTCACGCACGCCGATCATTCCTATGTGCTGAGAAAGCAGTTCCTCTCCAAGGCCCGCTGCGAACTCGTCATCGACGAGGGCGCCCAGCGGCTGGACGGCGAGGAAGCCGAGAACGCGCTGGCCGAATTGCTGGGTTTCGAACTCCCGGGGCGTGGCCAGAGCAAGCCGGATCTGGCCGGCGTGCCGGGCCTGCTATGGATTCGCCAAGGCGACGGCCAGAACCTGCACGAAGCCGCCGGATATGCCGGTGCGCATCTGCGCGATGCCCTGACGCAGCTCTCTGGCGAGCTGGCGTCCGGGGACGGCGACCGCCTGTTCGATCGCGTGTCTGCGGAGCGTGCCGCGCTGCTGGATGCCCGCAACGGCCGTCCCAAAGGCAGCTACAAGGAAGCTGAGGACGCACTTGCGCGCGCCATGACCGAGCGCGACGAATGCGGACAGGCCATGGCCCAGCTCAACGCCGATGTCGACCGCCTTGCGGAACTGCGCCGCGAGCACGAACGCGCGCAGGTCGCGCAGCCCTGGAAGGATTTCGAGGCCAAGGCCGTACAGGCCCGAGCGCGTCTCGCCGCCTTGGCCAAGGAACGCGAAGCCTTCGACGGGTTGCAGCGCGAGCAGGCCCAGGCCGCGCAGACGCTTGCGCTGCTGCAGGATCAGGTCCGGCGCGATCAGCAGGACGAAACCGATTACCAGG
>DALZRX010000338.1:0-4876 GCA_032015805.1 Achromobacter sp. | reverse complement strand
ACGCGTCGCGTGCCACCGCGCGCGCAGGCCGGGCAGCGATGCTTCCAGCGTGGCGGCGTCCTGGTCCGCATCCAGCGCGTCGTTCTGCGAGGCCGACCCCAACTCGTATCGGCGCTGCGTGTCATGCGCCACCTGACGTAGCAGCACGACCTGCTTTTCCGTCAACGCCACGCGTTCGGCCAGCGAGGCCGAGGTGATCGCGCCGGTGACGATGTTGGCCGCGAGCGAGCGCCGCGCGGCTTCCAACTGGTAGGCCTGCTGCGCGACCTGCGCCGCGAGCGAGGTGTTGGCGAAGCGCGCCGCGCCAAAAAGGTCCAGGTTGTAGCTGGCTTGGATCTGACCGGTGAAGACGTTGAAGAGCGCCGTGGGTTCGGGCAGCTCGGGCATCGTCAGCGCGCGATTGCGCGTGGCGCTGGCGCCCGCGTCCACCGAGGGCAGCAGCGATGAGTTGACCTGCCCGCGCAATTGCTCGCGGGCGCTGGCCAGGTTGCGTTCGGCCGCGGCCAGGTCGGGGCTGTTGGCCAGGCCTTCTTCGACCAGCGCATTGAGCGCATCCGACCCGTAGCGCTTCCACCATTGCGGCACCGGATGCGCGCCGCGTTCGAAGCGCTGCGCCACGCCTTGCGTGTAAGCGCCGGCGGCGGGCGCCGCTTCGACGCCATATTGCGTCGGTTGCGCCACCACGGGCGGCTTGCTGTCCGGTGCGAAGGCGCAGGCGCCCAACGCCAGCACCAGCGGCAGCGCGGCGAGCCGCGAGGGGGTGAAGGGAATGGTCATGGTCAGGCTCCTCGTTCCACCGTGTCGCCCGCGTTGGCGCCGGGCGGCACGCCTTCGGGCTCGTCGCGTTCGTCGTGCTTCACACGGAACCAGGCGGCATACAGGGCCGGCAGGAAGAACAGCGTCAGCACCGTGGCGCTGGTGATGCCGCCCATCAGGGCCGTCGCCATCGGGCCGAAGAAATTGCTGCGCAACAGCGGAATCAGCGCCAGCACTGCGGCGGCGGCGGTCAACGTGATCGGCCGGAAGCGTCGGACCGGGGCCCCGACGATGGCGTCCACGCGCTTGTGGCCCGCGCTGATGTCCTGTTCGATCTGGTCCACCAGGATGACCGAGTTGCGCATGATGATGCCGAACATGGCGATCACTCCCAGCATCGCGACAAAGCCGAAGGGCTTGCCGAAGAGCAGCAGGGCGGCCACCACGCCGATCAGCCCCAGCGGCGCTGTCAGCACCACCATGAGCACGCGGGCAAAGCTCTGCAGTTGCACCATCAGCAGCGTCAGCACGGCCACGGCCATCAAGGGCATCTGCGCATTGATCGACGTCTGGCCCTTGGCGCTTTCCTCCACCGGGCCGCCGACTTCGATGCGGAAACCGACGGGCAGCTCGGCGCGCAGCGCATCCAGCTTCTTGTCGATGGCGCGCGTGACGTCGATGCCTTGCGCGCCGCCAGTCACGTCGGCCTGGACGGTGATCGTGGGCTGGCGGTCGCGTTCCCAGATGACGCCGTATTCAAGGTCGTAGCGCACCTGGCCGATGCTGCCCAGCGGCACGGGCCCGTTGGCCGTGGGCATCGCCAGCGTGGCGAGGCGGGCCGGGTCGATCCGCTCTTCGCGGGGCGCGCGCAGGCTGACGTTGATGAGCTTGTCGCGCTCGCGGTACTGCGTCACGGTGTAGCCCGACAGCGTCATCGCCAGAAATTCCGAGATGTCGCTGGAACTGATGCCCAATTCGCGCGCCTTCTGCTGGTCGACCTCGAAACGCACCGAGCGTTCGGAAGGCTCGTCCCAATCGAATTGCACGTTGGCCGAGCGCTTGTCGGCGCGCACCTCGGCCGCCACCTTTTCCGCGACCGCGCGCACATCGGGGATCTTGTCGCCGCTGACGCGGAACTGCACCTGATAGCCAACCGGCGGCCCGTTTTCCAGGCGCGAAAGACGGCTGCGGATGGCCGGAAAATCGCTGCGCAGCATCGGCTCCATCCACTGCGCGAGCTTTTCGCGGTCCTCTACCGAATGGGTGGTGATGACGAGCTGAGCGAAGTTGGGCGTGGCAAGCTGCTGGTCCAGCGGCAGGTAGAAGCGCGGCGCCCCGGTGCCGACGAAGCTGACCGAATGCGCGATCTCCGGCCGGCCTTCGAGCGCCTTTTCCAGTCGTTCGACCTGGCGCAGCGTCGCGGCAAAGGACGCGCCCTCCTGCAGGCGCACGTCGACCAGCAATTCGCTGCGATCCGAGCTGGGGAAGAACTGCTGCGGCACGAACTTGAAGCCCGCCATCGCGACGGCAAACACCACCACCGTGCCGGCCAGCACCAGATAGCGCCGGTCCACGCACCACGCCACCCAGCCGCGCAGGCGCTGGTAGAAACGGGTGTTGTAGATGTCGTGCTCGTGGTCGTGCGGCAAATGCGCCTCACGCTTGCGCTCAGGCAGGAGGCGAAAGCCCAGCAGCGGAATCAGCACCACCGCCGCAAACCAGGAGGTGATCAGCGCGATGGCCGACACCTGGAAGATGGAGCGCGTGTATTCGCCCGTGCTGGACTTGGCCAGCGCGATGGGCAGAAAGCCCGCCACGGTGACGAGGGTGCCGGTCAGCATGGGGAAGGCGGTGCTGGTGTAGGCGAACGCGGCCGCGCGCGTCCGGTTCCAGCCTTGCTCCAGCTTTACCGACATCATCTCGACGGCGATGATGGCGTCGTCGACCAGGAGGCCCAGCGCCAGCACCAGCGTGCCCAGCGACACCTTGTGCAGGCCGATGCCGAACATTTCCATGAAAAGCGCCGTGATGGCCAGCACCACCGGGATCGAGATGACCACCACCATGCCCGTGCGCAGACCCAGCGACACGAGGCTCACGGCCAGCACGATCGCCACGGCTTCCGCAACGGAGCGCAGGAACTCGTCGACCGAATGCGACACGGCCGTGGGCATGCTGGAGACTTCCTTCAGCGTGAGCCCCGCAGGCAATTGCGCCTTCAGTTCCTTGAACTTCGCGTCCAGCGACTTGCCCAGGCGCACCACGTCCTGGTTCGGCTGCATGGTGATCCCGATGCCCAGCACGGTCTCTCCGCTGAATCGCATCTGCTGCGACGGAGGATCGTCGTATCCGCGATGGATGGTGGCGATGTCGCCCAGCCGGATGGACTTGTCGTTCACGCGGATCAGCGTGTCCGCCAGCGCGCGGCTGTTCGCGAGCTGGCCAGTGGGCCGGACGAAGATGCGGTCGTCGGCCGTGGTCAGCGTGCCCGCGCCCTGCACGGCGTTCTGGCTGTTGATCGCCTGCGCGATCTGCTGCGGCGATATGCCCAGCCGGGTGAGCTGCGTGTTCGTGATCTCGATGTAGATGTGTTCGGGCTGATCCCCGAAGTAATCCACCTTGGCCACGCCGGGCACACGCAGCAGCACCGTGCGCAGCTTGTCCGCGTAGTCGTGCAGTTGCGCCGGCGAGAAGCCGTCGCCCTGCAGGGTGTAGATGTTGGTATAGACGTCGCCGAACTCGTCATTGAAGAACGGGCCCTGCACCCCCTGCGGCAGGGTGGCCCGGATGTCGCCGACCTTCTTGCGCACCTGATACCACTGGTCGGCCACGGTGCTGGCGGGCGCCGAGTCCTTCATCGTGTAGAAGATCAACGATTCGCCGGGCCGGGAGTAGCTGCGCAGGAAGTCCGTGTTGGCGGTCTCCTGGAGCTTCTTGGCGATGCGGTCGGTGACCTGTTCCTGCACCTGTTGCGCGGTGGCGCCAGGCCACAGGGTCTGGATGACCATGACGCGGAAGGTGAAGGGCGGATCCTCGGACTGCGCCAGCCGCGAATACGACAGCACGCCGAACAGCGTGACCAGGGTGATGATGAAGATGACCAGCGGCTGGTGCCGCAAGGCCCAGGCTGACAGGTTGAAACGACCTTCTTCGTGGCGATGGGCGTCGGGACCGGCGTCCTGTCCGGGGGCGCTCATGACGCGAAATCCTCGGGATGCAGCGGCGGCACCGGGCGCACCTTTTCGCCCGCCGACACGGTGTGCACGCCTTGCCAAACCACGCGCTCGCCGGCGTTGAGCCCCTGAGACAGCGTCACCGTGCGCGCGTCGTAGCGCAGCACCTGCACGCGGCGCAGTTCCAGCGTGTCGGCGTCGGGCTTGACGATCCAGACCGCTGGCTCGCGGCCGTCATGGAACAGGGCCGTGGCCGGCACGGTATAGGTGGTGCTGCCGTTGGCCGAGCGGTTGTCGAAGCTGATGTTGGCCGTCATGCCCAGGCGCACCTCGGGAGAGGGCGATTCCAGCGTCAGCTTGGCGCGATAGGTGCGGCTTTGCGGGTCGGCGGCCGGCGCGATCTCGCGCAGCACCGCCGTGAATGTCTGGCCGGGTAGCGGTCCCAGCGTCACGGAGGCGCGTTGGCCGATCGCCAGCCCTGCCAGCACGCTTTCCGGCACGTCGCACAGCGCGTCGATATCGCCCGCCCAGGCAAGCTGGTACACGGGCGTGCCCGCCGCCACGTTCTGTCCGGTGTCGGCCTGTTCGGCGGTGATGACGCCGGCGTGGTCCGCCTGAAGCGTTGTGTAGTTGAGCTGGTCGGCGGCCAACGCCGCCTGCTGCGCGGCCTGGTCCCGCTGCGCGAGGGCCGAGGCATAGGCGTTGCGGGTCTGCTCGAGCTGGGTGGCGGCGATCAGGTTCTCTCGCGCCTGGGCGCGGTCGCGATCCAGTTGCTGCCGGGCGTAGTCCAGTTGGTGCTGCGCGGCGGACAGCGCCGCACGCGCGGCGGCGGCATTCTTGGTGGCATCGGCCGGATCCAGCTTGGCCAGCGCCTGCCCCGGCGCGACGGTGTCGCCCAAGCGCACCTTGCGCTCGATGATCTTGCCGCCCACGCGGAACGACAACGG
>DALZRX010000337.1:0-4876 GCA_032015805.1 Achromobacter sp. | reverse complement strand
CGGATCCGCCAGTAGGCTTTCCAGGGCCGCGGCCAACGCGGCAGGGTCGCGCGGCGGCACGAGCAGGCCGGTCACGCCGGCCTGCATGGTTTCCGGCACGCCGCCGACGTCGGTGCCGATCACGGGCACGCCCATGGCGGCGGCCTCGACAAACGCCGTGCCGAACGCTTCGCGGTGGGTCGGTAACGCAAATACGTCCAACGCCTGCAATACGTTGCCAATGTCGTGGCGCCGGCCCAGGAAGTGCACGCAGGATTGCAGGCCCAACGCCGCCACCTGCGCCTTCAGGCGCTCGAACACCGGCATGCCGTCGCCGGCCAGCACCAGATGAGCTTGCGGAAACTTCGGCAGGATGCGATGGAACGCATCGATCAGGTCCGCGTGGCCCTTTTCGGCGCGCATGACGGCGACGCAGCCCACCACCAATGCGTCGTCAGTCAGTCCGAGTTCTTGCCGGACGCTGCGTTGCTCGTCGAGTTCGGGCACCACGATCGGGGAATGGATGGTGGCCACGGCGCCGGGCGGCGCGCCCCCCTCCAGCAATTGGCCGCGCACGTGCTGGCTCACGGCAATGATGCGGTGCGCCAGCCAGGTGTAGGCGTACAGGGAATTGATCGGCTTGGCCAAGTGCCGGGTGCGCACGATGAGCGGCGTTCGCGTGAGGCGCGCGCCCATCGCGGCGCGCACCGTATCGCTGCGGCTGTGCGTATTGACCACATCGAACCGGCCGCGCGCGACCACGCCCCGCACGAACGCAACGCTGCGCACGAAATTGAGCGCGCCGTACATGTTCACGGTGTGCACCTTGAACCCCGCGTCGCGCAGGCGCTGCGTCAGTTCGGCCTGGGGCTGGCATACGGCCTCGAGATGATGGCCGCGCGCACGCATGGCGACCATCTCCTTGTAGATGCAGAATTCCTGCCCGCCAAAGGCGGTGGCGGCTTCCGTATGCAGAATCCGCAGCGGGCCGCTCGACCCGGCGTTGCTGGCGCAGACATCCTCGGGATTCAGCATGGGCGGCGGTGCTCGCTTGATGAAGCGCCCTGTGCGATGCCCGAACGTCGACAGCGCGCGACGCGGGCGTTGCCGGACAGTAGGAGCAGGACGGACAGGTTGCGTGGCGGCATGACGGGCGATCGGCGCCAGGCGTTCTGGCGAATCCGCGACAGGGTCGTGGGTTCAAAAAAAGCCGACGGGGTCGGCTTGCATATTGCTGTTACAGGGCAGTTAAGAGAATGTAACTCACAAACCCGTGGCCATACAAGCATTCGCCGACGAGGCGCGCCGGGCGACCCACGGCCAAAATAGAGCGACTTCGCGGTGTGTTGCACGAAAATCGGCGGAATAAGCGCACTTATATCGCTCGTTCAGTTAATATTCAGGTTTATGCGGTGAGCACGAAGTCGTCCCCATGCAACACACCCCTCCCAAGCCGGATTCCGCCCGCCAGGCCCCTCCTCCCTCATTCCTGCAGGCATTCCTTCGGTCCGAAGCCCTCGGCGGCTATGTCCTGATGCTGGCGGCGCTGGCCGCCCTTGTAATCGCCAACAGTGGCGCCGCGGCAGCATATTTCGACGTCCTTGAAACCAAGGTCGGCTTCCAGGCCGGGCCGGTCGTGCTCAAGGAAACCGTCCTGCACTGGATCAACGACGGATTGATGGCCGTCTTTTTCCTGTTGGTGGGGCTGGAGATCAAACGCGAAATGCTCGACGGCCAGTTGCGCGGCGCGGGCCGGATCGTGCTGCCCGGCGTGGCCGCGCTGGGCGGCATGGCGGTGCCGGCGCTCATCTATGTGCTGGTCAACCTGGGCAACCCCGATACCTTGCGCGGCTGGGCCATTCCTGCCGCGACCGACATCGCGTTCGCGCTGGGCATCCTGGCGCTGCTGGGCAGCCGTGTGCCCACGTCGCTCAAGATTTTCCTGACCGCGCTGGCCATCCTGGACGATCTGGGCGCCATCGTCATCATCGCCCTGTTCTACACGTCCGAGCTCAACGGGTTCGCGCTTGGCATGGCGGGTGCGCTGCTGGTCTGCCTGACCTGCCTGAACCGTGCCGGCGTCGTGCGTCTGGCCCCTTACCTGCTGCTGGGCGCGGTGCTCTGGTATTTCGTCCTCAAGTCCGGCGTGCACGCGACGCTGGCGGGCGTAACGCTGGCGCTCACCATCCCCCTGCGCCCGCAGCATCAGGGCGGGGTCCGCGTCCATTCGCCGCTGCATGCGCTGGAGCATGCCCTGCACAAGCCCGTGGCCCTGTTGATCGTTCCGATATTCGGTTTTGCCAACGCGGGCGTGTCGTTTGCGGGGATGGGCCTTGCCAGTCTGGCCCAGCCGGTGCCGCTGGGCGTGGCGCTGGGTCTTTTTCTGGGCAAGCAGCTTGGCGTGTTCGGCTTTGCCTGGCTCGCCATCAAGTCCGGCATCGCCAGCCTGCCGCGGCACGCCACGTACACCCAGCTTTATGGCGTGGCGCTGCTGTGCGGCATCGGCTTCACGATGAGCCTGTTCATCGGCGCCTTGGCTTTCAACGACGCCGCCACCATCGACGCCACCAAGATCGGCGTGCTGACGGGCTCGCTGGTTTCCGCCTTGTTGGGATTCGTGGTGCTGCGCGCTGCCCGTGCGCGAGATCAAGCCTTGGACGCGCGCTGATCTCCTGCGTTGCAGGGTTGCAGTAGACTGGCTGCACCCTCAGCCGCAGGAGCCGGCATGAAATCGTCCAGCATCATCGTGCAACGCGTCTACGAAGGCACCGGTCCACAGGGACACTACCTTGCCTTGGTCGACCGCATGTGGCCCCGCGGGCTGCGGCGCGCGGACCTGGGCCTGGACGAATGGGCCCGCGACATCGCCCCCAGTGCCGAACTGTGCAAATGGTTCAGCCACATCGAGGATCGCTGGGACGCATTCCGCGCCAAATATCTGGCCGAACTTGCGGCGCCCGAGCAGCAGTCGCGCATGGCGGCCCTGCTGGACGCCGCAGGCGATCGTCCCCTGACCCTGCTTTATGGCGCGCGCAACACCGAACACAACCAGGCAGTCGTCCTGCGCGACGCCCTTGTTGAATACGCCCGCCGCCATCGCAAGCGCGCGGCCTGAGCGTTCCCTCCGCCTTGATACCCTTATGCCCCGCCGATGGCGCGCACCGGCGCACCGCACGGCAACGTCTATGAGGAATTCCATGTCTTTCAGCTCCGACGCCTGGACCCGCAACGCCGCGCTCTATGAAAAGACGCGCGACATGCCGTTCAACCGCGAACTGGCCAGCGGCCAGCTTGCCGAGGACGCGTTCAAGCACTACATGATCCAGGACGCGCACTATCTGGTGGCGTTCGGGCGGGCCCTGGCCATTGCCGCGGCCAAGGCCGATGATGCCGACGGCGTGGTGCAGTTCGCCGAGGCGGCCAAGGGCGCGGTCGTCGCCGAGCGCAGCCTGCACGCGGGATTCATGCAGCAGTTCGGCATCGACGCCGCCACCTTCGAAGCCACGCCGCTGACGCCGGCCAGCCACCACTACACCAGCTTCCTCATCGCAACCGCCTGGAGCGCGCCCTATCCGGTCGCCCTGGCCGCCCTCCTTCCCTGCTTCTGGATCTATGCCGAAATCGGGCGCGACATCCACGCGCGCGCCGTTCAGCCCAATCCGTACGCCGCGTGGATCGACACCTACGCCGGCGATGATTTCCACGCGCTGGTCCGCGCCGTGATCGCGACCGTGGACCGCGCCGCGCAAACGGCCTCGCCGCAGGTCCTGGAAGCGATGCACCAGGCCTACACCCACGCCGCCCAACTTGAATGGATGTTCTGGGACTCGGCGCACCGGCAGGCGGGCTGGCCGGTCTGACCGGTCGTTCCAGACCGGGCGCGTATGCCAAAATCGCGCCCATGCCGATCGACAACCGCCTCACGTCCAACGCCCTCGCCGCCCAGACCGCGCAACTGCCCTCCGCCTGGCAGGCCGCCCTGTCCGCCGACCCCGCAGTCGCCGCCGCGCTGGCCGCCGCCACCGCCCACGTGGAAGAACGTCTCTCGCAAGGCGCGGTGGTGTATCCCGCCACGCCCTTTCGGGCGCTGCACGGCCTTGCGCCGTCGGACGTGCGGGTGGTGATCCTGGGCCAGGATCCCTACCACGGCCCCGGCCAGGCCCAGGGCCTGGCATTCTCGGTGCCGGACGACTGCAAGCGTCCGCCCAGCCTGCGCAACATCTTCAACGAGATCGCGCGAGACTATCCGGACATCCGCGTCCCGGCCGGCAACGATTTGAGTCCCTGGGCCGAGCAAGGCGTGCTGCTCCTGAACACCGCGCTGACGGTCGAGGACGGCCAGCCCGCCTCGCACGCCAAGCGGGGCTGGGAAACGGTGACGGACGCCCTGATCAAGCTTGTCGCCCGCGACCCTTCGCCCAAGGTGTTCATGCTGTGGGGCGCGCACGCGCAGGCCAAGCGGCTGTTGCTTCCGCCCGACAGCGGCCACCTCGTGCTGATGTCCAATCATCCGTCGCCGCTATCGGCCCGGCGGCCGCCGGTGCCCTTCCTGGGATGCGGCCACTTCCGGGCCACCAACACGTGGCTGCAGAACCAAGGGAAAAACCCTATTGATTGGGGACTGGACAAAAAAATAATTCCCTTGCAAGCCGAATTCAGGTTATGATCGCCGCACTGCACAAAACGAGTTCGGCATTTACCGCCTTGATTTAGCGGATTTTTTTTGCAGTCTGCCGGGAAGCCTATCCCCGGCCTCATGCCGAACTATCATCGATTCCTGACCCCTTTCCTTTCGCCCTGCGTTCCATCAGTACAAGAGAACGCGCCACGCGCATGGTTGATCCGGTCGGCACGATGCTCCATCAACCGTCGCCTGGATCCGGCCGCCTAATCCCCT
>DALZRX010000336.1:2500-4878 GCA_032015805.1 Achromobacter sp. | reverse complement strand
TCGACGGCCGCGTGCCGCACTGCCTGCTGCTGGAAATCCTGACCGACCAGGGCGTCGGCACGATGATCAGCTCGCACTGATGCGGCCCGGCTTCGCAGCACTGCGCGTCGCGCGACTCTCATGATTCAAGCTCGTCGCCAGTTGCTGCGGCCCGCCGTGCGCATGCGCCGCTCGCGCGGGATCGCCTCAAGCGCGCCCCAGCGCCTGTGGCTGTTCGACCTGGACAACACGCTCCACGACACCTCGCACGCCATCTTCTCCCAGATCGACCACGGGATGACGATGGCGGTGGCCGAGGCGCTCAATGTGGACGTGGACGCCGCCAACCTCGTGCGCTCGCAGTACTGGAAGCGCTACGGCGCCACCATGATCGGCATGGTGCGCCACCACGGCGTCGACGCCCACGAGTTCCTGCATCGCAGCCACGACTTCGATGTCGCACCGCTGCTGCGGTCGGAAAAGGGGCTGGCGTACAAGCTGCGCCGCCTGCCCGGCCGCAAGGTGCTGCTCACCAACGCGCCGCTGCACTATGCGCGGTCTGTCCTGTCGCATCTGGGCATCCTGCGCCAGTTCGACAGCCTGTGGGCCATCGAGCACATGCGGCTGCATGGCGAGTTCCGGCCCAAGCCTTCCGCGGCGCTGCTGCGCTACGTGCTGGCGCGCGAAGGCGTTCCCGCGCACCGTGCCGTGCTGGTGGAAGACACGCTGGCCAACCTGCGCGGTGCGCGCATCGCCGGCCTGAAGACGGTCCACGTCTACCACCCCGGCACGCCCTTCGGCCGCGGACGATCGCACCGCCCGGCCTACGTCGACTTGCGGGTAAACTGCGTCAGTGATTTATTGTTACGCCGACGCCCCATGCGGGGCTGACGGCGCGGTCCATCCCCCTCCACCGTCATCCTGCGCGAAGCAGTCCCTTCCATGGCGAGCAAACCCGGCGAGCGCAAGACCCAGATTCTGCAGACTCTGGCCGAAATGCTGGAGCAGCCGCACGCGTCCCGCATCACCACGGCCGCCCTCGCCGCGCGCCTCGAGGTCTCCGAAGCCGCGCTGTACCGCCACTTCGCGAGCAAGGCTCAGATGTTCGAAGGGCTGATCGAATTCATCGAAACCAGCATCTTCACGCTGGTGAACCAGATCTCCACCGCCGAACCCTATGGGCTATCGCAGGCTCACAAGACGGTCGCCATGCTGCTGACCTTCTCGGAACGCAACAAGGGCATGACGCGGGTGCTCACGGGTGACGCGCTGGTCACGGAAGACAACCGGCTGCAGGAACGCATCAATCACATCAACGACCGCATTGAGGCGTCGTTGAAGCAGTCCCTGCGCATCGCCATCACCGACGGCGGCCTGCCTCAGGAGGCCAATGTGGCCGCGCACGCCAGCCTGCTGACGCATCTGGTGCTGGGACGCTGGCTGCGCTACGCCCAAAGCGGATGGCGCGTCGCGCCCACATTGCATCTGGACGAACAGCTCAGGCTGGCCCTGGGCTGATTCGTCGGCATTAGCTTCATTTCGCTCATCAATCCCACGCGGGCTCGGCGGCGCACAGACGCATCGGGTCCCGATTGGTTTGCGCCGACGCAACATTCCCGCGCTTGCCCCGCCGAGGGGGCGACGAGCATAATGCCCAGGACAAGTTTTCCACAAGCGCTGATTCTTGCCTTCTTGACGTTCCTCAATACGGGTTTTCCTCAATGCCGTCACGATCATCCTGTAGCGTCGAAACACCGATTTGATTGACCCCCGTGCTCGCGGGCGGTGTTTCGTCAGTTTGACCTCAACCGGAGAAGGATATGGCCGCGGAAACCGCAGTCCCCGCCTCGCAAGCCCCCAAGAAAACCAAAATTCCAATCGGGCTCATCGCCGGCATCCTCGTGATGATCGGCGTTTTAATGATGCCCCTGCCCGCGGACCTGCCTGTAGCAGGCCACCGCATGCTGGCAATCCTGGCTTTCGCCGTGGTCGTCTGGATCACCGAAGCCGTCTCGTACGAAGCCAGCGCCATCATGATCACGACGCTGATGGCTTTCCTCCTGGGCACCGCGCCCACCATCAAAGATCCCAACGTTCTCTATGGCACCTCGGCCGCGATCAGCATGGCGCTGACCGGCTTCGCAAATTCGGCGCTGGCGCTCGTGACCGGCGCCTTGTTCATTGCCGCCGCCATGACCTTCACCGGACTCGACCGGCGCATCGCGCTGGTGACGCTATCCAGGGTCGGCACCAGCACGCGCCGCATCCTCGTCGGTTGTATCGCCGTGACCATCGTGCTGAGCCTGGTGGTGCCCAGCGCCACCGCACGCAGCGCCGCCGTCGTTCCCATCATGATGGGCGTGATCGCGGCCTTCGGCGTGGACAAGCGCTCGAACATC
>DALZRX010000336.1:0-2490 GCA_032015805.1 Achromobacter sp. | reverse complement strand
CATCATGATCATCGTGGCGCAGGCCACCAGCATCTGGAACGTCGGCATCCAGACCGCCGCCGCGCAGAACCTGCTGACGGTCGGCTTCATGGAAAAGATGCTGGGCGAACGCGTGGCGTGGTCGGACTGGCTGATCGCCGGCGCCCCTTGGTCGCTCATCATGTCGGCCGTGCTGATCGCCGTCGTCCTCAAGCTGCTGCCGCCTGAAAGCAACAGCATCGCCGGCGGCAAGGAAGCCGTCGAGAAGTCGCTGCTGGACCTGGGCCCCATGACCGGCGCGCAAAAGCGACTGATGGCCGTGTCCGTCATGCTGCTGCTGTTCTGGTCGACAGAGGGCAAGCTGCACAAGTTCGACACCACCTCGACCACCTACTTCGGCCTCGTGCTGCTGATGCTGCCGCGCTTTGGCGTGATGACGTGGAAGGACGTGCAATCGCGCATCCCATGGGGCACGGTGATCGTGTTCGGCGTCGGTATCAGCCTGGGCACGGCGCTCTTGACGACGCAGGCTGGCCAGTGGCTGGGCAACCAGGTGGTGCTGCACACCGGCCTGGACCATCTTGGACCGCTCGCCATCTTCGCAATCCTGGCCGCCTTCCTGATCATCATCCACCTGGGTTTCGCCAGCGCCACCGCGCTGACCTCAGCCATGCTGCCCATCCTGATCTCGGTGCTGGCGACGCTGCCGGGCGACTTCAGCCGCCTGGGCATGACCATGCTGCTGGGCTTCGTGGTCAGCTACGGTTTCATCCTGCCTATCAACGCGCCGCAGAACATGGTGTGCCTGGGCACCGAGACCTTCAACGCCAAGCAGTTCGCCAAGGTCGGCATCATCGTGACCATCGTGGGCTACCTGTTGATGCTGCTGATGGGCATGACGTACTGGCGCTGGCTGGGCTGGCTGTAAGGAGGTCGCCATGAAAATCACGATTGACCAAGCCCATGAATACGGCCGCCGGGTGCTGATGGCGCAGGGCGTGCCCGAGGACATCGCCCGAGACGTGGCCGAACACCTGGTGGAGTCCGACCGCGTCGGCTACACCAGCCACGGCCTGTCCATCCTGACCAACTACCGCCGCGTATTGTCCGAGGGCCTGGCCAAGCCCGACGGCCGCCCCGAGCTCATCAACGACCGCGGTGCGATGCTGGCCTACGACGGCCACCACGGACTGGGGCAGTACGTGGGCAAGGTGGTCATCGAAAAGGCCATCGAACGCACGCAAGAGCATGGCCAGTGCATCCTGACCCTGCGTCACAGCCATCACCTGGGCCGCATGGGCCATTTCGGCGAGATGGTGGCGGCCAAGGGGTTGATCCTGCTGGCCTTCACCAACGTGATCAACCGCTCGCCGACCGTCGCCCCTTTCGGCGGCGCCCAGGCGTGCCTGACCACCAACCCACTGTGCTTCGCCGGCCCCCTGCCAGGTGGCCGCCCGCCGTTCATCGTGGACATGGCCACCAGCTCGATCGCCGTGAACAAGGCGCGTGTGCTGGCCGCAAAGGGCGAGCCGGCCCCGCCGGGATCGCTGATCGACGCCCAAGGCAATCCCACCACTGACCCCGGCGCACTCTTCACCGATCCACCGGGCGCCCTGCTGCCCTTCGGCGGTCACAAAGGCTACGCGCTGGGCCTGGTGGCCGAATTGCTTGCCGGCGTCCTGTCTGGCGGCGGCACCATCCAACCCGAACATCCGCGCATCGGCGTGGCGACGAACAACATGTTCGCGCTGCTGCTCGATCCGCAGGTGGATTTCAATACCGACTGGCGTTCGATGGAGGTCGGCGCATTCATCGACTACCTGCATGCGTGCAAGCCGCAGCCGGGCGTTGAGTCGGTGCAGTATCCCGGTGAATATGAAGCCCGAAATCGGGCGGTCAATGCGGATTCGGTGGAGTTCGACAGCCGGATTTGGGACGGATTGACGAAGTTGGCCGTGGATCTTGGGGTGCCTGAAGCGTTACCGTGAGCGAGCTCGCGCAGGGGTAGTGCAGGTCGGCGGTGTTGAGGCCGGCATTGAACAGGGTTCTTTGGACGCCCGCCGCAGCGGGGGCTTGGGTGCGCGGGGCTACGATTGCGGTCCGGAGCCTTCGCTCCGGACTCCACCGCCCTCAAGATTCCAGAATCGCCATTCTGCTATTCGCAAAACCGAAGAACGACCTCAGCTAATCATCACGTCGACTCAAGTGCCCGATGGGCGGCGCGCGAACGGGTCGACAAGTTGTGGCAGGCCGTCGACGCGCGCCGCCCATCACCGCCCCCCCCCCTTGTTCGCGATGCCATCAGCACCCCGCCCTCCGCAAGCGCGAAGCGCGCACCGTTTCGACGACCAGAAGCTCATATGCCGATTGCCGCCGCCCGGGCGGCAGCAATTCGGCGGCCCCGCAGATCTCCTGCCCTGAACACAGGCCTTGTAGCGCGCAAACCAAAGACCCTCGCAGCACGGCGTCGCGGTCACCGTGGGCGCGAGCGCCGTCGATGCGCCCGAGGGA